>DASYCF010001156.1:0-8861 GCA_036500365.1 Byssovorax sp. | reverse complement strand
GAGCTTCGGGTGGTCGCCGATCAGGCCGAGGAACTCGACCCAGCCGATCGCGCTCGCGACGACGACGTCGGCGCCCGTGAAGTGATCGCCGACCACGAACTTGCGGCCGCCGACGGCCTCTTCGAGCACGCGCGCGATGTTGCCCCAGCGGCGCTTGCCCTCGTCGGCGATGGCGGCGACGCGCTTCGCCTCCGGCAGCAGGCGCGTGTGCAGCGTGATCGCCTCGAGCGCGGGGTCGACGGTCGCGGGCACGTAGACCATCCAGCGGTAGTAGTGCGCGCGATCGATCGTGCCGAGCGCGGGCGCGAGCTTCTTGTCGGCGAACTTGTCGGCGAGGTGCATGATGATCGCCGACGACTCGATGAGCTTGTGGTGCCCGTCGACGAGGGCGGGCACGGCGCCGTGCGGGTGGATCGCGAGGTACTCGGGCGTGCGGCCCTCGCCCTTCATGAGCGAGACGTGGACGAGCTCGTACGGCTCACCGATCTCCTCGAGCATCCAGCGTGCGCGGCCCGAGCGAGTGAACGTGCTGTGATAGAGCTTCATGGGGTTGTCCCTCCGCGCGCGAAGCTAGGCGTGGACCCGCGCCGAGACAACGCGCCGTTTCCGCTTTCTTCGTGTCAGATTCGTGTCAGGCTTCTTCGCGATCGCGGAGATGATCGACCCGTGAAGAAGACGGCGCGCCTCTTCGCGCTCGCGGAGCACCTGCGGGCGCGGCGCACCGGCGTCACGGCCGAGCAGCTCGCCGAGCGGTTCGACGTGACGGTGCGCACCATCTACCGCGATCTCGACGCGCTGCGCGACGCGAGCATGCCGCTCGTCGCGGAGCGCGGGCGCGGCGGCGGGTACGCGCTCGATCGCGCGTACAGCCTGCCGCCGGTGAACTTCACCGCGCGCGAGGCGGCGCTGCTCGTCGCGGCGGGGCGCTTCCTCGTCGACATGCGCGTGCTGCCGTTCATCGATACGCTCGGCGGCGCGCTCGACAAGGTCCGCGCGGCGCTCCCCGCCGCGATGCAGCGCGAGCTCGATCAGCAGCTGAAGACCCTCGAGTTCGTCGGCATCCCGGCGCGCGCCGCGACGGCCGAGGTGCGCGCCGCCGTCGAGCGGGCGTGGTTCGAGCGGCGCCACCTGCGCATCCGCTACCGCGACGCCGACGGCGTGCCGACGACGCGCGTCGTGCGCCTCGCCGCCGTGGTGATGGACCGCGCCGAGACGTTCTTGAACTGCGACGACCTCGACAAGGGCGCGCGCCGCCAGTTCCGGCTCGACCGCATCGAGTGGGCCGAAGTCGTGGCTTGAGGTGCCTACTTCAGCCTTCGCCGCGGAGCTTCTGCGCCTCGGCGAGGCGCTCGATGATGGTCGAGCGGAGCTGGGGGAGGTCGTAGCGATGGGGCTTGTCGCCGTCGCCGAGCATGGCGATCTCCTTCGCGATCTCGTCGGCGTATTGGCGCGGCTTCGGCGGGATCTTGAGGAGGTCGCCGAGCTTCGCGAGCGCGGTCGTCTCGGCCTCGAGCACCTTGCCGTCGACGCGAGTGACCCACGCGGCGACCGCGTACACGAACAGGCGATCGGCCTTCGACATCTGCGAGTGATCGATGAAATCGAGCTCGATGCGGCTCTTCGTCGCGCGCTCGATCTCCTCGATCTCTTCGATCTCGAGGCCCTCTTCGAGCGCGGTGCGCACGATGGCGTCGGCCTCGTTCGCGTCCATGTGACCGTCGGCCCAGCCGATCGCGGCGAGGGCCAGGAACACGTCGCGCCCGAGGCGTTGCGTAGACATGGCGCCGATGATGCCCGTTTTGCGCTGCGCCGCGCGCACAAAAACGAAGCGGCCGCGGCGTTGGGGCCGCGGCCACTCTGGCGAGCTCGCCCGCGAAGGCGCGCTCGTGCGGACGGCAGAGCTCAGCCGACCGCGTCCTTGATCGCCTTGATCGGGCGCACGCGAACCGCCTTGCTCGCCGGCTTCGCGGCGAAGGTCTGCGGCTGCTTGGTGAAGGGGTTGATCCCCTGGCGCGCCTTCGTGGCGGGCTTCTTCACGACGCGGAACTTGGCGAAGCCGGGGAGCGTGAACACGCCCGCCTTCTTCAGCTCCCGGTACGCGACGTTCGCGAGCGACTCGAGGACGCTCTTCACCTGCTTGCGGGAGAGCTCGTCCCCCGCGCCTTCGCTGATCGCCTGGATCAGGCCGCTCTTGCTCAACGTCTTCTTGGCGCCGGCGGCGCCGCCCCCGGCCGTCTTCTTGCTGGACATGATGTTCCTCCGAGTCTCTGCCGCGCGCGGCGCCTCGCCGCACGCGCAGCGAAACCCTACACGGCAAATCGAGAAAAAAAAGCGAATTCTGCCGGGCTAGAGCCATATTTTTTTGGATCGTCGGTTCGAGCGCGCCGCCGCGACGCGCTCGGCGAGCCCCGTGAGGCGCGCGTTCGGAGCTTGTTTTCGAGTGATTTCGCGCGTTCACGCGCGCGGAGCGGACGCGCCGCGGTGCCCGACGCCCCCGCGGCGGCGATCGGGCGGGCCTCACCCGGCAGCCGAAAACTCGACCCGAGCGGGCCTCTCGGTTTAGTCGCTGGCGTGGTCGAGGCGACGACGAGGGCGGCATGGTAAGCACGCGGCGCATGACGAGGCTCGCGATCGGCGGCGTGGTGGGCGTGGCGCTCGGCGTCGTGCTCGTGGCCGCGTGCGCCGGTTCGGCGCCCGCCGCGAGCGAGGCCGAGGGCGCGTGGACGACGAGCAGCGCCGACGCGCTCGCGAAGCAAAGCAACGACGCCGGCGCGCGCGACGCGCCACCGCCGCGGTGCCCGTACGGCGCGCTCGAGGATCCGCACCGCGGGTTCGTGCGCTGTCTGCTGCCCGAGGAGCGCGACGCCGGTTGGCTGCCGCCCGCGCCGCAGGCCCCGCCGACGAGCGCGCCCTCCGCCGTCGCGTCGAACGAGCAGGACGCCGGCGCGCCGCCGAGCGACTCCGCCCGCGACCGCGCGGGGCCCCCGCCGCTCGTCGAGATCGGCAGCCCCGCGTTCGAGAACGGGCAGGTCCCGCGCGTCGAGAAGGCGCTCACGAAGGCGAGCGACGCGATCGGGAGGTGCGTCGGCGATCACGGCGGGCTCACGGCGCCGACCGGCTCGATGAAGGTGCAGTTCCTCGTGCGCGCGCGCGGCCGCGCCGAGGGCGTCGAGGTGATGTCGGCGAAGGGCGTCACCGCCGAGGCGAAGCAGTGCGTGCGCCTGCTCCTCAAGAACCGCGCGATCGGCGCGCCCTCGGCCGATCCCGTCGGCGTGACGGTGACGCTCACGCTGAAGCCGCGCTGAGGCGCCGCTCTGCTACATAGCGCCGCGTGGACACGGCCCTCCTCGAGCGCGAGATCGCGCGCCGCAAGACGTTCTCGATCATCTCGCACCCCGACGCGGGCAAGACCACGCTCACGGAGAAGTTCCTCCTCTACGGAGGTGCGATCCAGGCGGCCGGCGCGATCAAGGCCAAGAAGGGCCGCGCGCACGCCGTCAGCGACTGGATGGAGATGGAGAAGGAGCGCGGCATCTCGATCGCGTCGAGCGTGCTCCAGTTCCCCTACAAGGGCCGGCTGCTCTCGATCGTCGACACGCCCGGTCACGCGGACTTCAGCGAGGACACCTACCGCGCGCTCATGGCGACCGACGCGGCCATCATGCTGCTCGACTGCGCGAAGGGCGTCGAGGTGCAGACGAAGAAGCTCTTCCGCGTCTGCAAGCTGCGCAGGATGCCGATCTTCACGTTCGTGAACAAGCTCGACCGGCCGGGCCGCGAGCCGTTCGATCTGATCGGCGAGGTGGAGGAGGTGCTCGGCATCGGCGTGTACCCGATCACGTGGCCGATCCTCGCGGGCAACCGCTTCCTCGGCGTGTACCACCGCGTCTCGCGCCAGGTGTTCCTCTTCGAGCACGTCGCGCACGGCGCCGAGATCGCGCCGATGGAGGCGATGAGCCTCGACGCGCCGCACCTCGCCGACGCGCTCGAGCCCGAGGGCCTCCGGCAGCTGCGCGAGGACGTCGAGCTCCTCGACGCGGCGGGTGACGCGCTCGATCACGCGAAGCTCGCGACGGGCGCCGTCACGCCGATGTTCTTCGGCAGCGCGATCACGAACTTCGGCCTGCCGCAGCTCCTCGACTCGTTCGTCGAGCTCATGCCGAAGCCCGCGCCGCGCATGAGCGACAAGGGCCCCATCGCGCCGGACGACGAGCGCTTCACCGGCTTCGTCTTCAAGATCCAGGCGAACATGGACCGCGCGCACCGCGATCGCGTCGCGTTCCTGCGCGTGTGCTCGGGCCGCTACGAGCGCGGGATGAAGGTCTTCCACACGCGCCTCGGCCGCGACATCCGCCTGACCAACCCGGTGCAGTTCCTCGCGCAGGAGCGCACGCTGGTCGAAGACGGCTACGCGGGCGACATCATCGGCATGTTCGATCCGGGCATGTTCCTGATCGGCGACACGCTGACGAGCGGCCCCGCGATCAACTACGAGCCGTTGCCGCAGTTTCCGCCCGAGCATTTCGCGCGCGTCGCCATGATCGATCCCATGAAGCGAAAGCAGCTCAAGAAGGGCCTCGAGCAGCTCGCGCAGGAGGGATCGATTCAGCTCTTCCGCCCGCCGGAGGGCCGCGAGGGCGAGGCGGTCGTCGGCGCCGTGGGAGAGCTCCAGTTCGACGTCGTGAAGCACCGGCTCTCGGCCGAGTACAGCGTCGAGACGCGCATCGAGCCGCTCGGCTTCACCATCGCTCGATGGGTGGAGGGAGAGCCCCTGCCGCTCGCGGAGCTCGAGGGGCAGCTGTACGGGTATGGCGCGCTCGACGTGCGCGGCGCGGCCGTCGTCCTCTTCAAGGGCGATTGGCAGCTCGCGACGTGCGCGAAGGCCTTCCCGAAGACGCGCTTCGTCGAGCTCGGGAACTCCGTGACTCGCCCGGAGTAGCGCCGGCCCCAGTCGGGATTGCGCGGCAATCGGCGCGTGGCGTACGTTCGTCCGATTTCGCCAGCGGCGAATCAAGGAGACGCATGAACAAGGGCACGGCAGGGTTTGGGCTTCTCGTGGTGAGCGCGGCGCTCGCGCTCGGCGCGGCGGTCGCGAGCGCGGATACGGACATGGGGCCCGACGGCCTCCCGAAGGACATCCCCGCGCCCGGCTCGAAGCCGCCGACGACCGACGAATGGAACGCGATGACCAAGGAGGTCACCGTGAAGGGCTCGTCGGCCTACCACTGCGAGACGAAGATGGTCCGCGAGTGGCTGCGCGTGACCTGTTACCCGTACGACAAGTGGACGCTCAAGGACGTGAAGACGAAGTCGAGCGAAGGGCAACAGGCCTTCGTCGGCATGTTCGGTCCGAAGGCGAGCGTCGTCGTGCAGGTCGTCAAGAACAAGAAGTACGTCGCGCGCTACACGTGGGCCCCCGACGGGAGCACGCGCGACCTGACGGTCAATTGGCCGACCGGCGCTCCGAGGCCGACGTTCGCGTTCAACTGACGTCGCACGGAGCGGACGGCGCGGCGCGCGCGCGAAAGGCCCGCTGCGCCGCGCCGATCGCGATCCCACCGAGGACGGCGGGCGTCATCCAGACGAAGACGTTGTAGCCGCCGAGGTGAAAGACGTGGCGCGCGTTCGTCACGAGGAACGCGGTGATCGTCGTGATGGTCGAGACGCCCATCGCCCCGATGTGCCGGACGATCGCGTCGTCGCGTGTGCGCTCCGGGCGCCGCCAGTACGCGAGCTGCCCATAGGCGATCACCGCCCCGAGCAGCGCGAAGAAGACGTGCAGGACGACGCCTCCGGCGAGGCCGATCACGCCGAGCCCGACCGAGGAGGCGAGGAGCAGCGACGGCGCGAGCCAGTCGAGCACGCCCGGCGCCTGCGACCGGCCCTTCGCGGCGCGGAGCGCTCGCACGCCCATCCACGCGTTGTCGCTCGCCAGGATCGCGACGAAGAAGAGGAACAGCGCGCTCGCGCGGCGCGCCCCGTCGTCGAAGAAGAGGCCGCGCGCGGCGAGCGGGACGCCCGTGAGCGCGAGCGCGCCCATCGCGTAGACGTACACGCGACCGAAGGAGACGTGGCGTGGGCTGCCCTTCTTCGTGAAGAGCGGCACGGGGAGGACGACGAAGGCGAGCACGCCAATGGCGATGTGTACGACGCGCACGAGGGAGAGCAGGGCCATGCCCGCACCGTGCGTCGACGCGCGGAGGCGCGCCTGTGCCGTTGGTCACTCGAAGCTCGCGACGTCGCGGTGACGGCCCCTCGACGTCGAGATCGTGACGTAGGGCACACGGCTCGAGCTCGCCCGACGAACTAGGCTCGCCGCGTGTCCCCGACGCCGAGCAAGCTCCTCGTGGCCGCCGGGCTGGTGGCCGCCGGGCTCTCTGCCGCGCCGGCGGTGCTGCACGCCGCGCGCGAGCCGCGGCTCGAGACGCTCGCGTTCCTGGCGCCGCTCCTCGTGTTCGTCGCGGCGTTCCTCGCGTCGCTCGCCCGCTCGACGCGGAGGGCGGCGCGGCGCGCGGCGCTCGTCGTCGAGTCCGTCGCCGCGATCGCGCTCAACGTGCTCGCGCCGGGCGGGTTTGCGGGCGTGCTCTTCGTGGTCGTCGCGGGACAGGCGCCGTTCGTCGCCGGGGCGGCGCGCAGCACGGCAGATCGGGGCCGAGGCGGGGCTCGACCTCGCGCGCGAGGGCGACGCGCACGAGCACTGCCTTGCGGCGTCGTGCCCGCCGACGTACCTGTGCGCTGACATGGTCGAGCGCACGTACGCGCTGGAGCGGTTGTACGAGGACCAGGAGCCGGACCTCGTCGCCGATACCAGCCCCGCGACGCTCGCGTGGTTTGCGGGCCCGCGCGAGGACGACAGTCTCTCCCACGCGATCGATGTCCGCCGAGGCATGGGCAGGACGCCGGTCCACAACGAGACGCTCGTGCTCAGTTGGGACGAGCAGGCGCTGGAGCGGCGCGGCGCTGGGACGCTCGAGCGCGCTCGGCGCATGCGCTCGAAACGGACGGCGGATCGCGAGCACGTCACGCAGCTCGCCGCATACGGACTCGCGCTCGTCGGGCTGTCGGTCTGGATGCCCGGGCGACGGGCGATCACGTTCCGTGAGGGGCTCCCGCCAGACATCCTGTTCGACGTCACCGACGGCGCCGTGCGCGGCGTTGAGGTGGCGGGCAGGGAGACCGGCGGGTTCGGGGCGCTCCGCATCGTGCTGGAGGGGAGCAAAGCCCAGCCGGGCGGAAAGCGGGCGCAGCTCATCGCCCGGTCCGACGTGGCCGAGGCGCACGTCTCGCTTTGGTGTGTCACGCCGAGGGTCTCGATGCAGATCAAGGTCAAGCCGTGACCGCCGATCCGCTCCGCCGCGCGCTCCTCGGCGCGGGCAAGCTCAAGCTCGCCGCCAGGGCTCGCCTCGCTGAAGGGGGCGCCGACGCCCAGTACGAGGCTGCCGTCCTTTATCACGCGGCCGCTCGCGACGAAGGCCGCGCGCTGCTGGCGATGGAGGCTCCCTCGCCCGAGGCGCGCCTCGGCAGCGCGATCGAGCGATGTGCGTGCCTCATCGAGGGCTTCGATGCGATGGCAGTGCTCGACGTTGGTTGGGCCGACGTCCTGGCCGCGAGCGCCGCGGTGGCGCCAGAGACGGCCGCTGCGATGCGCGTCCGCGTCGACGCAAAGTTGAGCGACATGCTCGCGCGCTACCAGCGCGTGCTCGCGAAGACGCCAACCCTCAAGGCCTGGATGGAGCGGAACGGTCCGTGGGCGGCGCTGCGGGCCATGGGGCGTGAGCTCGATCGATTCCTCCGAGCGTTCCCCGGGGCCGCCGGAGGATGGGCCATGCGGAGCGCGGCGCACCTCGAAGCGGGCGACGTGTCGTCGGCGTGGGCGTGCATCCGCCGGGCGCGCGCTCTCACGCCCGAGGACACGATGTTCGCGCAGCAGGAGCTCCACATCCTGCCGATGCACCTGCCAAGGGCCGACGCCGAGGCGCGGCTCGAGGGTGTCCACGCATTGATCGAGCGTGGCGAGGCGAACGCGGACATTTGCTTCGGCTTCGTAAGCGCCTGCATGCAGCTCGCACGCGCGAGCAAGCACCGCGAGAAGCTGCTCCGGCAAGCGCTCGACGCCGCGATGCTGGGATTCCGCGTCCAGCCCCAGTGGCACGACGATCGCAAAATGTTCCGTGTCATGGAGCTCAGCCTGCGCGAGATGCTGGCCGGTCGGAGGCCGACCGCCGACATCCTCTATCGTTGCGGGCTCGGTCGATTCGCTGCCACCGCGGGGGCGCAGGTGGACCCTATGGCCTTCGTGCTCGCGCTCAGGCGACCCGAGGCGGCCTGAGGGCCAGGGTACCCTCGACCCTCTGGGAGGCGATTCTGCCCCCGCGATCGGCAGCGGCTCGGAGCGCCGCGCCCGTGGCGCCTGTGGCGCGACGATGGCGCCGCTACGGCTTCTTGACCGTCGTTGTCTCGGCGGGCGGGTCCGCGTCGAGGTCGGCGGTTGCGTCTTCGTCGGTACCGAAGGAGAGTGGCGTGGGCTGCCCTTCTTCGTGAAGAGCGGCACGGGGAGGACGACGAAGGCGAGCACGCCAATGGCGATGTGCACGACGCGCACGAGGGAGAGCAGGGCCATGCCCGCACCGTGCGTCGACGCGCGGAGGCGCGCCTGTGCCGTTGGTCACTCGAAGCTCGCGACGTCGCGGTGACGGCCCTCGACGTCGAGATCGTGACGTAGGGCACATGGCTCGGGCTCGCCCGACGAACTAGGCTCGCCGCGTGTCCCCGACGCCGAGCAAGCTCCTCGTGGCCGCCGGGCTGGTGGCCGCCGGGCTCTCTGCCGCGCCGGCGGTGCTGCACGCCGCGCGCGAGCCGCG
>DASYCF010001155.1:0-10843 GCA_036500365.1 Byssovorax sp. | reverse complement strand
GCTGCGCCGCAGATCGCCAGGGCAGCCAGCGAGAGCGCGCGCGCCGCGCGAGAGGCTCGCGTCATCCGCTGTGGCTGCTCGTGTCGGCGAGGCAGCTCGAGAGGGGGGACGCGCACATCGCCTGCGCGCACTGGAGGCACGTGAGATCCGGGCTCCCGTCGGGCTGACACGCGCTCGCCGCGCAGTCGCTCGCGCACGCTCCGCAGAGGCACGGGAGCAGCGCCTGATAGAGGTCGTTCGACGAAGGGCTCGAGCCGACGGGGCACGCGCGGGACGGCGCGTCCACGCCGTTTGCGACGTCGGCGCAGGAGGCGCATCGGCCGCAGTCGAGGAGCGGGGCGGCGCACGCGCCGCTGATGCAGGCGCCGCACATCGTGGTGTGGAGGCCGCCGATCACGCACGGCGTGCCGCACATGGGGCAGTTCGCGTTGCAGCAGTCGAGCGCGGCGTCGAAGTAGTCGAGCGACGACTCGGGCCCGTCGTTCGTGCAGAGCTCCGACGGGTCGACGGGGTTGCCCGCGACGGCGTCGCTGCACAGGTGGCACGCGCCTCCGCCGGCGCCTCCGCCGCCTTCGCTCGATCGTCCGCCGGCTCCGCCCGTCTCGCCGCTGCCCGTCGACGCGCCGCCGCCTGCGCTCGGCGCGCCACCGCCGCCTGCGCTCGCCGTCGAGGTCGTCGTCGAGCTCGCGCCGGGGCCGGTGCTCACGGTCGATGCGCCGCCGCTCGCGACGGTGCTCGCGCGCGTCGACGAGATCGCGCTCTCGCCGCCGCCGCCGGCGCCCGGCGGCGCGGAGGTGACGGTGTTGGCGCAGCTCACCGCGCCGAGGAGCGCGCAGCCGAGCACCATCGACGCGGCGAACACCCCCCGATGCACCTTCGCAGGCTCTCGCACGAGCCGCACGTCCGTCAAGCGTCGCGCGCCACGGATCACCAGCTCTTCTGGAACGCGGGTCCGGTCGCGGCGGGGGCTGCGGGCGAAGCGGCGCGCGCGGGCGCGCTCGGGGGCGGCGCCACGCGCACCGGGCCTCCGTGCGACGCCGCCGGCACGATGAGCTCGCTCGGCGTCGGCGCGCCGTGGCGATCGAGCACGACGACGCGCTCGATCTTCGCGCCCGCGGCGCTCGCGACGACCTTGAACGAGTCGCCGGGCTCGCCTCGCAGGACGAGCGCGCCGCCCTCGAGCTCACGCGGCGCGCCGTCGACCGTGACGGCGGCCGAGTCAGGGTGCACCGCGACGCGCGCGGCCGTCGACGCGCGCGGCGCCGCGGCGGCCGTCGAAGACCCGGTCGGCGCGGGCGCGCTCGCAGCGGGAGCCGGCGACGCGGACGCAGCGGTCGAGGCGGCGGGTGCGGTCGTCGCGGGGCGATCGTCGCCGCGCGCGGGCGAGCGAGACCCAAGCGCCATCGCGCCCCCGACGCCGATCACCGCGACCACGCCGGCCGCGACGAGCGCGCGCACCCCGCGGCGCGGCGACGGCGCGTCCGCGGCGGGACCGGCGAGGGTCGCCGCGGTGACGCTCACCGGCTCGCGCTGGCTCGACGCCGACTCGGCGAGGCGCGCCGGTCGAGCGGCGACGTCGACGGCGATCGCGCGCCCGAGATCGTCGGGCGTGAGCGCCTCCGAGCCGCCGCGGTGCGGCGCGAGCGCGGCGACGAGATCCGCCGCGGCCGACCAGCGCTTCGACGGATCGCGCACGAGGCCGCGGTGCACGACGTCGGCGAGCGCGGGCTCGACCCACGGCGCGATCTCCTCGAGCCGCGGCAGCTCCTCGGTGCAAATCGCGACGATGAGCTCGCCGACCGACGTGCACGACGGCCACGGCCGCGCGCCGGAGAGCGCCTGGTACATCGCGAGGCAGAGGCTCCACAGATCGCTCGCGGCGCCGACGTTCTTCGCGTTCTTCGCCTGCTCCGGCGACATGTAGAGCGGTGAGCCGAGGATGCCGCCGGTGCGCGTGAGGTCCATCGAGCTCGACTCGTCGAGCGTGCCGTCGATGCGCTTGGCGACGCCGAAATCGCAGATCTTCACCGTGATCGCGCCGTCCGCGTCGTGCAGGAACAGGTTCGCGGGCTTGACGTCGCGGTGGATGACGCCGCGCGCGTGCGCCGCCGCGAGCCCGCGCGCCGCCTGGGAGAAGACGCGCGCGACGACCTCGGGCTCGAGCGGACGCGGCAGCGACGACAAGAGCGAGTCGAGATCGCGGCCACGCAGGAGCTCCATCACGATGTACGGCGCGCCGGTCGCCGCGTCGGTGTCCGCGGCGACGACGCGGACGACGTGCGGATCGTCGAGCGCCGCCGACGCGCGCGCCTCGCGGACGAACCGTCGCCGCGCGTCGGTCGAGCGGCTCGACGCGTCGTCGCGGATGAGCTTCAGGGCGTAGCGCGCGCCGTCGTCCGCTTCGGCCTCGTAGACGGCGCCCATGCCGCCTCGACCGAGGATCTGGAGCAGCTTGTAGCCGCCGATCGTCGCGCCCACCTGGGCCGCGACGAGCTGCCGCTCGGCGACGAGCGAGCCGCGCGCGAACGTCGGCACCGGCGCGCGCGGCGCCTCGAGCGTGCGCGCGCCGGCGTCGACCGCGGCGACCTCGGCCGCGCGGACGGTGAACGCGTCAGCCGCGTCGGGATCGACGTCGAGGAGCGCGGCGACGCGCTCGAGCAGCGCGAGCATCGACGGACACCGCGCGTCGACGTCTTGGATGAGCGCCTCGTGCACGAGCTCGGCGACGCGCGGATCGACCCACGGCGCCGCCTCCTGCAGCGGGAGCACGTCGCCCGCGGCGATCGCGAGCAGGATCCGCGCGACGGGGAGCGCGCCGTCGATCGGGGTGCGCCCCGCGAGCATCTCGTACAGCGTGACGCCGAGGCTCCACACGTCGGTGCGACCGTCGACGTGCTTCGAGCTCTTGGTCTGCTCGGGCGACATGTAGAGCGGCGAGCCCATGAGCGCGCCCGTCTGCGTCATCACGCCGGCGGCGCCGTGCACCTTCGCGATGCCGAAGTCGCAGACCTTGACGCAGACGAGGCCGTCCGTCTCCGTGAGGAACAGGTTCTCGGGCTTGACGTCGCGGTGGACGATGCCGCCGGCGTGCGCCGCGACGAGCCCGCGCGCGGCCTGCGCGGCGACGCGCAGCGCGACGCTCGCCGGGAGCGGCGCAGCGCGGCGGATGGTGGCCGCGAGGTCGCTGCCGACGAGCCGCTCCATCACGAGGAACGGGACACCGAGCGCCTCGTCGACGCCCGCGTCGAGCGTGCGCGTGACGTGCGAGCTCGCGAGCGCCGCCGACGCGCGCGACTCCTGGAAGAAGCGCGTGACGATCGCCGCCTCGCGCGCGGTGTCGTCGAGGAGCACCTTGAGCGCGACGTCGGCGTGGTCGCGCTCGTCGGTCGCGGCGAACACGGCGCCGACGCCGCCCTCGCCGAGCTTCGCGCCGACGAGGTAGCGGCCGCCGAGGCGCGCGCCCGTGAGTCGATCCGCCGAGAGGGGCCCGTCGGGGAGATCGCGAGGAGAGCTGCGGCCGGTCATGGTGCGCGCTGGCGCCGCGCCTTCGCCGTCGCCGAGCGCGAAGACTAGCGCATCGGCGCCGCGGCGACGCGCACGCTCGGGGTCTTCACGCGGCCCGCGCCGTGAGCGCGCGCGGGCCTACCCCGCGTCGACTCCGCGGGCCTCGGCGGCGGAGCAGCCGGAGCACGGCCGCCTCGAGGCCGGACAACGAGCCGTGCTGCACCTCGTCGCCGGCGCGCGCCCGATGAGGCTTCGGCGCGCCGATCGCCCGCGAGAGGGTGCCGTCGAAGAACGCGCCGATGATGTCGGGGTGCACGTAGCAGCGCCTGCACACGGCGGGCGTGTTGCCGAGGCGCGCCGCGACCGCCTTCACCGCGCGGGTGAGCGCCGCGTGCGTCGCCTCGTCGGCGGCGGCGAGCGCCTCGGCCGCGAGCACGGTGCCGGCCCACGTGCGGAAGTCCTTCGCGGTGAAATCCGCGCCCGTGACCTCGCGCAGGTAGTCGTTGACGTCGCTCGCCTCGACCGCGTGCGGCTGGTCGTCCTCGTATTGGAACAAGATCTCGCCGGGGAGATCGTTGCAGCGCGCGACGATGCGCGCGACGCGGCGATCGTGCACGGCGACGACGTGCTCCTTGCCGCTCTTGCCGCGGAAGCGAAAGGTGATCGTCGACCCGGTCACGTCGACGTGGCGTGAGCGCATCGTCGTCAGGCCGAACGAGCCGTTCGCGCGCGCATACTCCTCGTTGCCGATGCGGATGAGCGAGATCTCGAGCAGCCGCACGACGGTCGCGAGCACGCGCTCGCGCGTGACCCCGGGCCGCGCGAGGTCCTCGTCGATGCGCGCGCGGACGGCCGGGAGCGCGCCGGCGAACGCGATCATGCGCGCGTACTTGGTCTCGTCGCGCGCCTGGCGGAAGCGCTCGTGGTAGCGGTACTGCTTGCGCGCGCGCGCGTCGCGGCCGGTCGCCTGAAGGTGGCCGTCGGGCGAAGGGCAGATCCACACGTCGGTCCACGCGGGCGGGATGACCAGCGCGGCGATGCGCGCGAGCTCGCCTCCGTCGCGCACGCGCCGGCCGTCCGCGCCGACGTAGGTGAAGCCGCGGCCCGACCTCACGCGGCGGATGCCGGGCGTGCGGTCGTCGACGTAGCGGCAGTGCGCGTCGCGGGCGCTCGTGGTCGGATCGGCCGTCACGTCGAGGGTCACGCCAGCGGATGAGCAACGAAGGTGCCACGCGCACGCCGCCCCGACGCGCCCGTCGTCGCGGTGCGCGGGCGTCGATGGCGCGCGACGCGTGGCGCACGTGCGGCGCGGCGCAAGGATGCCCCGCACGACCCGCGGTTCGGAGCGGTCCCCGCGCGAGAACGAGCCCCGGCCCGATCGCGGGCGACGGGGCAGGGACCTAACGTGCTGCATGACCCACAAGATCGCCGCAATCGTCGGCAGCCTCCGCAAGGCGTCGTTCACGCGAAAGGTCGCCCGCGCGATCGAGGCGCTCACGCCCGAGCTCGCGTTCGAATACGTCGAGATCGGAGACGTCGACCTCTACAATCAAGACCTCGAGGAGACGCCCCCGGCGTCGTGGGTCGCGCTGCGCGACGCGCTCCGCGGGGCCGACGGCTACCTGTTCGCGACGCCCGAGTACAACCGCTCCATCCCCGGCGTGCTGAAGAACGCGATCGACGTCGCCTCACGGCCCTACGGCAAGAGCGCGTTCGGCGCTGGCAAGCCGGCGGCGATCGTGAGCGTGTCGCCCGGCGCGATCGGCGCGTTCGGCGCGAACCACCACCTCCGCCAGTGCTGCGTCTTCCTCGACCTGCTGCCGATGGCTCAGCCCGAGGCCTACGTCGGCGGCGCCGCGAAGCTCTTCGACGACGCGGGCGCCGTCACCAACCCGGACACGAAGGCGCTGCTCGAGAAGTTCGGCAAGTCGTTCGCGAGGTGGGTCGCCCTCCACGTGAAGCGCTGAGCGGCCGTGCTCAGGGCGTGCAGCACTCCTCGTTCGCGGGACCGGGGCAGTAGCCGGCGGTGTGGTGGCGGCCGAGGCTCGAGCAGACGGAGGTCTCGACGCACATGCCGGAGACGCCGTGCACGCTGCACGTCGGGGGCTTCGTGCAGCACTCCTCGCTCGCGGGCCCGGGGCAGAACCCGGGCGTCGAGACGTGGCCGCTCATGGCCGAGCAGGCGCTCTTGGCGATGCACACCCCGGCGACGCTCTCCACGGTGCAGCTCGGTCCGGTCGGCGGCGGCGCGGCGGGCTCCTTCGTGCAGCACTCCTCGCTCGCGGGGCCGGGGCAGTAGCCCGGCGTCGAGTGATAGCCGCTCTTCGCAGCGCACGAGCTCGTCGAGATGCAGGTGCCGGAGACGCCGCCGACGTCGCACGTCGGCGCCGAGGGCGGCGGGGCGGCGGGCTCCTTCGTGCAGCACTCCTCGCTGTCGGGGCCGGGGCAGTAGCCCGGCGTCGACTCATAGCCGCTCTTGCCCATGCACGTGCTGCGCGCGATGCACGTCCCCTGGACGCCATCGACCTCGCACGACGGCGGCGCGGCGGGCGCGGCCTCCTTCGTACAACACTCCTCGCTGTCGGGACCGGGGCAGTAGCCGGCCGTCGAGTGATAGCCGCTCTTCGCCGCGCACGCGCTCGTGGCGATGCACGTGCCCTCTACGCCGTCGACCTCGCACGCGGGAGGGCCGGAGCTCGAGCTGCCGCCGCTGATCGAGTCGTAGCGGATGGCGGTGAAGGTCATGCCCGTGTACGAGACGTAGATCGAGTCGCCGTTCAGGGTCACGCTCGAGGTGAACTCGTGCGCGTGCGGCGGGTTCGCGCTGCACCCCGGCTCTTCGATGAAGGTCGCCTCGTGGCCGGAGCTCACCCACGCCTTGAAGAGCATGACGTGATCGCTGTTGTTCACGGCGTCGCCCGGCTGGAGCGACGAGGCCGAGATGGAGTGGGTGATGTCCGTCTCGTACGGCGCGAACTCGGTGGTCACGCGGCCGGGCGCGGCGAGGCCCCACGCCCACGAGACGAGGCCGGAGCAGTCCGAGCGGTACGGGTCCCACTCGGCGTCGTCCTTGCGGCTGCACGTGCTCGAGCAGGCCGCGTCGTAGTCGCGCTCGTGGTTCGGAGATTGGCAGTACTGGAGGTTCGCGTTCACCCACTCCATCGCGCGGGCCACGGCCTCGCTGCCGCTGATGTCGTCGGCCTCGGAGTCGACGTCTTCGGAGTCGACCCCGGTGCTCATCGCGCAGCCTGACGCGTTCGCGAAGAGCGCCGCGAACAGGCAAGGGACCGCGAGGCGGAGGATCGTCGAGAGCTTGAGGGCCATCGGCCGCCCGCTTGCGCAACCGACGTGCCACGCCGTTTTGCCGCGAATTTCGGTGTCCCGAACGGCCGACGGATCGCCGACGGCTCGTCGCTTGGTCCGCCGTCGATCCAGACGGCGGCGCGCGCTGGTGGATTCCAGCCCGCTACGAATGCTCGCCCGCGGCCGCGCTCTCGGAGCGCCAGAATCATTGGCGTGCTCCGACGCCTCTCTGGCGCTCGCTGTCAGATCCAGCGCCGGACGGCGTCGAGCGTGTCTCCCGGCTTCGTGTTGAAGGCGAGGCGCGCGGTGGGCGCGGCCGACAGCACCGCGTTCACGAGCTGCTCGAAGAGGGCGAGGTGCTCGGGCAACGTGCGCACGCCGGCGCCGATGACGACGCAGTCGACGCGCGACGTCGAGAGCGCGTCCGCGAGCGTGCGCGCCGCCGTCTCGCCGAGGTCGACGCCGACGAACGTCGCGTCGTAGCCGGCCGCGGCGAGCCGCTCGAGCTCCGCGCGGATCCCGGCGCGGACCTTCTCCGCGTCGAGCCCCGGGAGCGACGAGAAGTCGACGAGGGACGGCTCGAGCCCGACGTACACGACGCGCTGCTTCTCCATGCGCGGTGGATACCACGAGCTGCGCCGCCTCCGCGTCGCGCCCCATCGGCGTCAGGGTGGGCGCGGGTGCGCGCGAAGGCACCCGGACGGCGAAGTCATGGTCGCGGGCGCCCGGATCCGGCCAGTTCTCGAGCGGCGACGCGACTCTCCGCGACGAATCGGCGGGCACGGTCGTTGCGAAGCGCGCCGGACATGACCTACCCCTTCGCCGCGTCCACGCAGGCGCACCTCACGCTGCTGCTCGCGGGCTCGCTCGCCGCGCTCACCGGGTGCTCGGGCGGCACCGTCTCCGCTCCCTATTCGTCGCACGTGTTCGTCGCCGCGCTCCCCGGTGATCAGGCGCTCGTGTCCGGCGCGGAGGACCCGAAGGACGGCGGCGTCTGGACGATTGACTCCGACCTTCAGCCGACGTCGAGCGGCTCGTTCCCCGGGCCGACGTTCCTGTCCGGGCTCGCCGCGGGCCCCGACGGCTCGGCCTTGTTCCTCGGCGCGATGACGTCTCTGGCGACGAGCGAAGAGGCGTCGGGCGCGCTCGCGATGCGGACGCCGAGCGGCGACGTCGCCTGGACCGTCTCGGCGCCCGGCTGGTTCGTGCTGAGCGCCGCCGTCGACGCGGACGCGAGCTCGTACGTCGCGATCGAGTGCGACGGCGAGAAGCAGCACCCGCCCGTCCCCTTCGCGGGGCTCTCGCTCGCGTGCGACCGCTTGATCACCGTGCACGTCGTCAAGCTCGACGCGACGGGCCACCCCGTGTGGACCCTCGAGACCGACGTGGGGTCGTCGATCGCCCTGGCGCCCGACGGCGTGATCGGCGTGATCGGGGAGGGGAACGCGCCGAGCATCGACGGCGTGCACGTCCCGCTGGAAGAGGTCGCGTTCGCCTCGATCAACCCCGACGGCTCGTTCGCTTTCGCGAAGAACCTCGGCCCCGTGAACGGCTTCGCCGTCGCGGCGCTCGTCGCCGCCGACGCGACCGGCTTCACGACGGTCACCGCGCAGCCGTTCATGAGCGAGGGCGGCACCGTCACGCGCTGGGGTCGCGACGGCACCGCGGCGTGGAGCGTGCCGATCTCCGGCGGCTTCTTCACGAACATCGGCGAGGACGCGAGCGGCAACACGTTCGTGGCCGACCTCGGCGCGTCGTCTTATGGCTCCGAGAGCGCGGACACGGATCGCCTCACCGTCGCCGAGATCGATCCGAGCGGGTCTGTCTCCGACGTGCTCGACGTCGAGTCGACCGACGTGGCGCACCCGTCGTTCTCACAGTTCCAGCTCGTCCCGTACCCCAACATGACCGTCACCGCCGACGGCCACGCGCTGATCGCGACGCCGGGCCCCGGCGCGACCTCGCTGAACGATGTCCCCTGGCGGATCCACAGCGTGCCTTGAGTCTCGACGTCAATGACGTCGTGCTCACGTCGGCTCGTCGGTGCTGACGACGAGCACGTGCCTCAGCGCGTGAAGGCGGCGAGGCGTGAGCGGCCACGAGGTGCACCCCGCGCTCGAGCCGTACGTGCGCGGGGGAACCATTCCCCTCTTGGGGGAAGAAGTCTTCCCTCGCCGGCGACGCGAACGCTCCTGGCCCGGGAGAAGTCAGGAAGTCGGGAGTTGGTACGTCGCGTGAAGATGGCCGCCGCACGACCCGTGGAGGCCGCCGCCGGACCGGCGCGCGGCGGAGCATGATCGATGTCCTGTGCGCTGTTGGCGATACTCGTCTGTTCGGAGCCTACCGGCCTCGATTCGCCGCTCGCCCGCGCCGCCCTGCTCGGCGCGACAGACCCCGTGCTGGCGGTGCTCCTGCACGCGCCGGTCGCGCCGGCCGGGCGGATCGGCTCCGGGCCGGGCCCCGGCGTCATCTTCGGCGTCGACGGGGGCTATTCGCTCGGCTTCGACCCAGGCCCGAATACGCGAGGCGCGTGGGGGTTCGGCGCGCGCGCGGGCTACTCGTTCCGCGGCGGCGTGGCGATCGACGCGCGGTACGACGATCTCGGCGTGCGCGGCGCCGGCGCGCCGCTTCAGGTGGCCTCCGGCGGCGCTCGCTACACGCTGCCGATGATCGTGATGCCGTTCGTCGAGGCGCGCGTCGGCGCGGAGATCGACCCGGCGGGCGCCTACTTCGCGGCGGCGCCGGCGCTCGGCCTCGAGCTGCCGGTGGCGCGCCACGCGTCGATCGAGTTCACGGCGCGCGATTGGCTCGCCGATCGCGCGGGAGGCCTCGAGTCGGTGCTCACGCTCCAGCTCGGGGTGACGGTTCGACTCGGACACGGCGGTCATTGACCCATCCACTCGGGGTGAAACGAACATGCAGACGACGATTCATGGCAGGTGCGTGTGCGCGGCGCTGGGGCTCGTCCTCTCGCTCGCGGGCGGCGGGTGCTCCTACGCGCACGTGAACTCGGGCGAGGTCGCCGTCGTCCAGACGCCGACCGGGATGGCGCCGAACGTCCTGCCCACCGGCGAGTGGGGCATCGGGTTCTGGGACAAGGTCACCACGTACAACATCCGATCGCAGGAGCAGGACGAGCGCCTCGAGGTGCTGGCCGCGAACGGCCTCAAGATCGCGCTCGACGCGTCGATTCGCTATCACGTCATCCCGAGCGAGGCGCTCAAGCTCGATCGCGAGCTCGGCACGCAATACTACGCGACGCTGATCGGGCCGACGCTGCGCTCGCAGGCGCGGCGGGTCGTGGGCCGGTATCAACCCGAGGAGATCTACTCGAGGGAGCGCGAGCTCATCGAGCGCCAGATCCGCGAGGGCGTCGAGACGGCGATCCGCGGCCGGCACATCGTCCTCGAGGCGGTGCTCATCCGCAACGTGCAGCTGCCGGACACCATCCAGATGGCCATCAACAACAAGCTCGAGGCCGAGCAGCACGCCCTCAAGATGAAGTTCGTGATCGAGGAGTCGAAATCCGAGAGCGAGAAGAGCATCCTCGAGCAGAAGGCGGCCGCCGAGCGCGACCGCATCTCGTCGGAGTCGAAGGCGACGCAGCTCCGCCTCGACGCCCAGGCGCGGGCCGACGCGAAGCGCATCGAAGGCAAGGCCGTCGCCGACTATCAGAAGTCGCTGCTCCTGAACCTGAACGAGCCGATGCTCCGCTATTATCAAATCGAGGCGACGAAGAGCCTGTCGGCCTCCGACAACTCGAAGCTGATCTTCCTCGGCGCGGGCGCCGCACCTGCGACCATGTTGGATCTCCGGTCCGTCGGCACGTACAACCGCTGAGGCAGTCGCCTCAGGCCGTCATCGCGCGGCTCCCCATTTTGGGGCTCCCGACAGCTGTGGTGGGCATCAGAGAGAGCATCGCTCGTGCTCGTGCTCGTGCTCGCCCGCGGATCGGGCGACGGTGAGCGAATGCGCGAGCGCTTCGTATCCATGGTCGCGAAGGTGCGCCGGCAGGCCTCGTGCACGTGCACGAGCA
>DASYCF010001154.1:0-3658 GCA_036500365.1 Byssovorax sp. | reverse complement strand
CCAACCGGATAGCCACGGTTCTTCGCGGTCATCCCGGCGTACCCGGAGCCGCTCGTGTACCACTCGACACCAAGCCAGCCCAGGTCGTAAAAAGCCTCCGAGTCATCGACAAAGACGAGGCCGTAGTCCCACTCGTAGCCGGCGGAGAGGTCCTCCGCGTAGACACCGTGCCACTCATAGGATCCGTTCGGCGTGGTGGTACTCGTCTGACCCGGGATGAAGTATCCGGAAAGCGTCCACGTATCGTTGCCCGCGTCGTAGACGCAGTGAGCCGCAGTGAGCACGTCGCGCGGCCCAACCTTCGCACCCGAACAGTTGCCCCACTGCAGCGCACCGCTGGGCGTCATGTTCCCGTTGACCCGCCGGGGGAAGGTGGTCATCTGGCCGCTCGAGTTCGTGTAGCGGAGACGCTCGTCGTAGCTCGTGTTGTCCGCAAAGATGGCGCCCTGCGGGCTGCCCTCGCCGTCGTCGGTCTGTTCGGAGTTGCCGGGGTTCTTGCCTGGCCAGCCGCCGAAATTGTTCGCAGTGGTGGGCGGGGCCGCCTCGGGCGCCGGGCCGCGCCGCCCATAGAGTGTCCCGTCGGGCAACGCGAACATGGCGGTGTACCGTACCCCATCCGCCGCGTACCAGCTGCGACTGGTCTCCCGAGCGGTCTGCAGGTCGGGCGCGCTTACGAAGGAGTGGAGGTCGTCGGGAAACGTCGCGAACTTCGCGCGACTCGGCGCGAGCTCCCAGCTACCCGAACGCGACAACCCGTCCAAGACGGTGTCAGTCGACGGAGTGGCGGAAGGGGGGGGGTGGGAGCTCGTCTTGTGGGGGTTGGGCGCACCCGGCCGCGGCGAGCGCTCCGATGAGCGGTGGCGCAAACAAATGGAACAATTTCATCGTTGATGATGACAGCAGCCGCTGGCTCGAACGTCAAGAGGAAAAAGAAGCTCGAAAGTTAGAAAATCGCGAGCAGCTCTCAGCGGCGCGTCACCGCACGACGCGCATCACCCTGCTTGGCCGACGACATCCGTTCAGCTGACGTTGCGCCCCCGGAACGAGCTCATCACGATTTGCGCGCCGCCTCTTTCATCGCGTGTCGGACGCGATGCGTCTGGTCTTGAGACGCGGTCGCTGACAAGCAGAGCTCTCTCGACGGTAGAAAATCCCCACACCGGATCTGCCACGACGAGCTCCAGGTGATGAGATCTCTCAATGCCTGCGAGCGAGGCGCGCGACCGTCTCGACGTGGCTCGTCTGCGGAAAGAGCTCGAACGTCTCGAGGTCGGTCAGCGCGAACCTCCCTGCGGCGAGGGTCGCGAGATCGCGCGCGAGCGTGGGCGGATCGCAGGCGACATAGACGACGGCGCGCGCTCGTGACGCCGCGATCGCCGCCGCCGCGCCCGCTGCGCCCGTGCGCGGAGGGTCGAGCACGACGACGTCGACCGGCTTGATCGGCGCCGCGTTGGCGTCCGCCGCGGTGACGTGCCCACGCAAGCCGCGGACCGTGAGGTTCTCGCGACACGCTGCGGCCGCGTCGGCGTCGATCTCGATGGCGGCGAGCTCCGCCGCGCGCGCCGCGAGCAACACCGAGAGCGCGCCGCTCCCCGCGAAGAGCTCCTGCACGCGCGGAGGCTGCGCGTCGGCCGGCGCGGCGAGGTCGACGACACGCCGCGCGAGCTCGGCGAACGCGTCGTCCGAGGGCTGCGCGAACGCGCCAGGCGGCGTCACCAGATCGACGCCATCGGCCGCGCGGACGACGACGCGCGGATCGCCGAACGTCGCAGGCTTCGCGACGCCGTCGAGGGTCACGCGCGCGCCCGCCCACGCACCGCCCGTCACGCGCGCGTCGATCTGGGACCACGCGCACGCCGCGAGCTCGCCACGAAACGACAGCGCGACGACGGGCGCGCCGCCGGCGCCGAGCGCGACGTGCGCGTCGCCCTCTCCGCGCGACCCCGCGAGCGTCGCGGCGAGGTCGGTCAACATGCCGGCGATCGACGGCGCGAGCACCGCGCACGCGTCGACGGCGGCGATCTCGCGCGAGCCGACCGCGCGATAGCCGACGCGCACCTGGCCGCCGCGCGACGACACGAAGAGCCGGGCTCGCGTTCGATACGCGAGCGTCGTCTGCGCGCGGTGCGAGACGATCGCGGGCACGGCCGTGTCGCCGAGGGCGTGCGCCACGACGCCGCGGACGAGCTCCGCGTGCTCACGCAGCTGCGCGTCCTCGGCGAGGTGCATCCAGTCGCAGGCGCCGCAGCGCGCCAGGTAGGGGCACGCGGGGACGACGCGCGCGGCGCCCGCCTCGAGGACGCGCAAGAGCCGCGCGGGCTTGCCGGGCTCGACCTCGACGCGCTCGCCCGGCGCGACCCCGGCGGCGAGCAGCGCGGCGCCGCTCTTCTCGACGCGCACGACGCCCGCGCCACCGGGCACGAGCCGCTCGACGACGCCGACGACCGGCGTCGGCCCGCGCGCGCCGCGAGCTCGGGCGCGCCCCGCGGAGTCGCGCGTCACTTCGCCATCGAAACGCGCTGCGCCGTCACCTGGCCAGACACGACGATCACCGAGATCACCTTGTTCGAGCCGTCCTTCTTGAGCGTGATGCGGTGCTGGCCCGGCTTGACGGAGAGGTGCACGATCGGCGACGGCCCGAGCGAGCGGCCGCCGTCGGTCACGTCGTCGCAGTACGGGTTGCACACGATCGTGAGGAAGCCCGGCTCCTCCTTCTCGGCCGCGGCGGGCTTCTCGGCGGCCTTCGACGGCCTCTCGGCGGCGGGCCGTTCGGCCTTGGGCGCGGGAGCAGGCGCGGCCGCGGGCTCCGGCTTCTCGGGCTTCTCCGGCGCAGCCGACGCGGTCGCCGACGCCGCAGCGGACGCGCTCGCGCTCGGCGCGGCCTCGGCCGTGGGCGCAGCGGCTGCGGTGGCGGTCACGCTCGGTGCGGGCGGCGGCGCGGCGCCCGTCGCGACCGGGGCGCTCGAGTCGGCCGCGGCAGCCGGCGCCGCGTGGCCCTTGAACTTCAGGTAAATGAGCGCCGCGCTCACGATCACACAGAGCGCGGTGAGCGCGACGACGGCGACGAACAGCCCCGTGTTGCGCCGCTCGCCCTTCTGCTTTTCTTGCTGCGCGAGCCACAGCGCCGCGGGATCCGGGCGCGGCAACGAGAGCGCCGTCTCGATCTGCGACTGCGGCCCCGCCATCGGCGCGTACGCGCCCGGCGGGAGCCCGTAGCTGATCGCGGGCGGCTGCTGTCCGTAGCCCGGCGCGGGCGGGTTGTAGCCGGGCGGCGCCTGACCATAACCCTGCTGCGGACGCGGCGCGCCCTCCTGCGGGAGCGCGATCGTCGAGCCGAGATCCTCACCCGCGCCGCCGCTCAGACCCGGGAACGCCGCCGTGCGCTCGTCGCGGCCGCCGAACCCGTAGCCCGCCTGCTGTTGCTGCTGCTGCGGCGGCTGGCCGTAGCCCTGCTGTTGCGGCTGTTGCCCGTACGCCTGGTGCTGCTGCGAGTTGTTGTAGGGCTGCTGTTGCTGTGGAGGCGGCCCGCCGAACTGCGGCTGGGGGCTTGCCTGTTGCTGCGGCGGAGGGCGACTCCCTTGCGGCGCGCCGAAGCCGCCGGGCGCGAACGCGTTGTTCCCTCCGCCGAAGGGGGCGGGCTGCATCGAGCCGGGCATGC
>DASYCF010001153.1:0-1853 GCA_036500365.1 Byssovorax sp. | reverse complement strand
CGGTGCACGACGCCGAGGGGCGTGCCGTCGTAGTCGGTGAGCTCGTGCGCGTGGTGCAGGCCGGCGCACACCTCGGACGCGATGCGCAGGTGCATCGCGAGGGGCATGCCGTCGACCTTCTGCAGGCGATGGAGCACGCGGTTCAGCGGCTGGCCCTCGAGGTACTCCATCGCGATGAAGTAGCGGCCGTTCTCGGCGCCGACCTCGTTCGTCTGCACGACGTTCGGGTGGCTGAGGCGCGCGGCGAGGCGCGCCTCGTCGAGGAACATGCCGAGGAACTCGGGGTCCTCGGCCAGCTGCGGCCGGATCTGCTTCACGACGACGAGCTTGTTGAAGCCCGCCGGCCCGCGCACGACCGCGAGGAAGACCTCGGCCATGCCGCCGTGCCCGAGCTCGGCGATGAGTCGGTACTTGCCGATCATCGCTGCGGGCGCCGACGGCGGCGGAAGGGCTTCGATGCTCACGTACGTTCCTCGGCGCGACGACTCGGACGGGGCGGACAGCGCGCTCGGCGCGCGGGCCTGGCGCCGCGCCCCCCCGTGCCAAACGATGGTACAGACGGGTCGACGGCGGCGCAACGTCGTGACGTAGAGCATGGGCGTCCACAAGACCGAGCGAAGCGAGGGTGGGGTTTCGGCCCCCTCGCGGCCCCATCACGATCAGCTGGGCCGGCGAGCCGGGCGCGCCGCGGACGGATAGCGCCGCATGGCCGATCTTCCACGTTTGCGCTTTCCACGGGGCGCGCTCCCGCTCTTGCCCATCGCGCCGGCGATCGTCGTCATCCTCGGCGTCGCGGCGGTCGCGCTCGTCGCGCTCATCGGCATCGTGCAGCTCCAGCGCGCCGCGGACGAGGCCGCGGCCCTGCGCGCCGACGCGCTCGCCGTCACGCTCGCGACGCGGCTCGGGACGACGCCGGCCGAGGATCGCGCCGAGCTCATCGGCCGCGCCGCGCGGCGCTCGGCGGCGGAGATCCTCACCGTCGATCGCGCGGGGCAGCTGCTGCTCAACGAGACGTTCGGCGCGCCGACGCGGGCCGAGCTCCTCAGGTACGTCGCCGCGCGCGCCGGCGAGACGCGGACCGCCCTCGGCCGCGCGCGGTTCGCCGTCCGGCCCGTGCCCGGCGAGGCGCCGATGTCGATCGTCACGTTCGTCGCAGCGCCGAGCCCGCCGCCGGGCTCGATCAGCTTCGTCAACGCGGTCGCCGCGCTGACCGTGCTCCTGCTCGGCATCGCCGTCCCGGTCGCCGTCGCGTTCACGAAGGACGCGCGGGACGACGTGCTCTACGTCACGCGGCGCATCGCCGATATGGCGCGGCTCGAGGCCGACCCGGCGGGCGAGCCCGTGCCGATTCGATCGCTCGATCAGCTCGGCGTGCTCACGGCGGCGTTCGACGTGCTCGTCGGCCGGTTCGCCGCCGCCGAGCGGAGCTACCGCGCGGATCTCTCCGAGGCCGCGTCGATCGATCGCGAGCGCGCCGCGTTCCTCGCGGGCCTCTCGCACGAGCTCCGCACGCCGCTCAACGCGATCCTCGGCTTCGCGCACGTGCTCGAGAGCGAGGTCGACGGGCCGCTCGGCGAGGAGGAGCGCGAGTACGTGCGCATCATCGGTACGAGCGGCGAGCACCTGCGCACGCTCATCGACGACGTGCTCGATCTGTCGGCGCTCGAGACGGGGCAGCTCAAGCTCAGCCGCAAGCCGACCGACCTCGTCGACGTGGCCGAGGAGGTCGTGCGCGAGGCGTCGGCGACCGCGCGCGACAAGCCGATCGAGCTGCTCGCGCGCGGCGAGCGCGGCCTCTTCGCCTTCGCCGACCGCGCGCGCGTGCGGCAGATCCTCACGAACCTGGTCTCGAA
>DASYCF010001152.1:0-2423 GCA_036500365.1 Byssovorax sp. | reverse complement strand
ATCGTCTTCAGCGCGACGAGCTCGCCCGTGACGCGGTCCTTCGCGCGGTGAATCGCGCCCATCGCGCCGGCGCCCGCGAGCTCTTCGATCTCGAACCGATCGGCGACGATCTCTCCGGCGCGCATCCGAGCGCCGCAGTATGGCGCGTCCGCGGCCGGAACAGTATCGCCACGCGCGTCAGCGCGGCTCGGCCGGGCAGCCTCGGTAGGCGACGCGGCGCGCTTCGTACTCGGAGATCGGCGCGGATCCGGCGCGCGCTCGATCGCGCAGCGCCTGGAGCTCGTCGCGCGCCGGGCACCTCGCGCGGCGCTCCGCGATCGGGTGCCCTAGGTCGAAGATCGTCAGCTCGACGCCGCGCAGATCGAGCAGCACGAACGCGGAGAGCACGAGCGTCGCGCCAGAGACCCAAATGACGGCGCACCGGAGCCACGGCCACGGCGCGACGGGCGCGGCGTCCGCGTCGCGCTCGGGCGGACCCTCGGCGATGACGCGCCGTAGGACGAAGAACACCGCGGGCGCGCCGAGCACGGCGATGGTCGCCGAGGTCAGGATGGTGCTCGGCTGGAGCGCGGCCGGCTTCGCCTTGTCGGCGAGGTTCGTCGCGAGCATCGCCGCGCACGCGAGCGCGTTCGACCCGGCGTGCGCCCCGATCGACGCATAGAGCGATCCGGAGCGCACGAACACGAGCCCGAGCACGACGCCGAGCTCGAGCCGCGTCACGAAGCCGATGGGGTCGAGGTGCATCGCCGAGAACAAAAGCGCGACGACGACGACCGCGCCGACGTGCCACCCGCGCTCGGTCCTCGGCCGCGCGCGCCGCAGCAGGAAGCCCCGGAAGAAGAACTCCTCACCGATCGGCGCCGCGACGACCGCCCCGGCGAACACGAGGGCGGTCTCGACGGGCCCGCGATCTGCGAACAGTCCCACGAGCGAGAAGCGCTCGACCAGGCCCGGGGCGAGGCGCTCGAACGCCGCGTTCATGACCACGGTGATCGGCGCCGCGCAGAGCAGCATGTTCACGACGCCGACGACGAAGCCGCCGAGGAGCTCGCGCGCCCCGCCCGCGGCGAGGCCGGCGTCGGCGAACGGCCGGTGCCCGCGCCGCCGGAGCGCGAGCCACGGCACGCCGAAGAAGACGAACGCCTCCGTGAACCAGAGGCCGAAGCCGAGGTCGAGGACCTGCGCCAGCGCGCCGAACGTGAGGAACAGCGCCGTGCCCTCGAACGTGACCCACGCCAGCGTTCGCTTGCGGATCGGCGCGTGCGCCGGCGAATCGGTCACGCCGCGAGCATCGGCGGCGGCGCGCCGGCGGTCAACCGACCGCGAATCACGGGCTCTCCCGCTTGAGCGCGCCCGAGGCTGATCGACTACGCTGCGCCCGATGTTGCAGCTCTCGAGCAGCGACGACGCCCTGCGAACGCTGACGGGTCAGACGATCCCGAGCGCGGCCGCTCCCGGCGTCTCGTACGCGGTCGGCGTGCAGCTCGGCGCGGGCGCCGCGTCGGTCGCGTTCGGCGCGCTCCGCCTCTCGCCCGAGGGCACGCGGCCCGTCGCGCTGAAGTTCCTGCGGCCGTCGTTCCTCGCGCGGCACGGCGACGGCGCCGCCCAGATCATGCGCCGCGAGGCCATCGCCCTCGGCCGCCTCAACGAGCGCGTGCCGCCGACGCCGTTCGTCGTCCGCCTGATCGACTCGGGCAACTTCGACGCGACGCTCGAGGGGCGGCAGGTGAAGCTCCCGTTCCTCGTCACCGAGTACATCCACGGCGGGGCCGAGGGCGCGACGCTCTACGATCGCGTGACGCGCTCGATTCGCGCGACAGGCAGCGCGTTCGATCCGCTGCGGGCCGCGCGCGCGGTCGATGCGATCGCCGCCGGCCTCGCGGCCGTGCACGAGGTCGGCGTCATCCACCGGAACGTCACGCCGAACAACGTGCTGTGCTGCGGGTCGATCGACGACGAGATGTGCAAGATCGCCGATTTCGGCGTCGCTCGGCCCTCGGGTCTGCCGGGCACCGTGACGGGCATGTTCACGGGCACGCCGGGCTACGCCGCGCCCGAGGTCGTCGCCCACGAGCCCGACGCGATCGGCCCGTGGTCGGACGTCTTCAGCTTCGCTGCGGTCGTGTTCTTCTTGCTGACGGGCGAGCCCTATTTCGAGGTGAACGGGCCCGGCGAGGCGGTCGCGCGCGCGGTCGCGCAGGAGCGAAAATCGATCCTCGGCACGCTCGCGATCCACCCCGCGATCGCGGGGCGTGAGCGCGCGTGCAAGTCGATCGACTCGGTGCTCGCGTGGGCGTCGTCCGGCCGCCCCGAGAGCCGCCTGCAGGAGGTGCTCGCGCTCTCCGCGATGCTCGCGCCGCACCTCCGCTCCGTCGTCGAGGAGGAGGCGCCAGGCTCCGTGCCGCCGCGCCGCGCGCTCGCCC
>DASYCF010001151.1:0-2784 GCA_036500365.1 Byssovorax sp. | reverse complement strand
AAGTTCCTGAGCCGCATCAAGGAGGCGTTCGAGAAGGACGCCGGGCTCGCGAACCTGCTCCTCGATCCGTCGTTCCGCGAGGAGCTCGCCGCGCGGCAGGACGGCTGGCGCCGCGTCGTCGCGCTCGCCGTCACGGGCGGCGTGCCGCTCATCTCCACCGCGGGCTCGCTCGCGTACTACGACTCGTACCGCCGCGAGCGGCTCCCTGCGAACCTCACGCAGGCGCAGCGCGACTTCTTCGGGGCGCACACGTACAAGCGCGTCGGCGGCGACGGCAAGGACATCCACACCGACTGGCTCGCGTGACATGACGGAGACGAACCCGCTCCGCGAAGGGATGCCGGAGGAGCGCGCGGTCAAGCCGACCGCGCTCGTCATCTTCGGCGCGTCCGGCGACCTCACGAAGAGGAAGCTCGTGCCCGCCGTCTACAACCTCATGCTGAGCCGGCTGCTGCCGGACGGCTTCGCCTGCGTCGGCGTCGCGCGGCGCCCGCTGCCGACCTTCGTCGACGACATGAAGGGCCACGTCGCGAAGTTCTCGCGGCGCAAGCCCCTGAACGACGGCACGTGGAGCGAGCTCGCGAAGGGCCTGCGCTACGTGCAGGGCGAGTTCCACGAGGCGAGCACGTACGCGAAGCTCAAGGCCGAGCTCGAGCAGCTCGACGCCGAGCGCGGCACGTCGAAGAACCGCGTCTTTTACCTCGCCGTCGCGCCCGACCAGGTGACGACGATCGTGAGGGGCCTGCGCGAGAGCGGCCTCGTCGTCCCCCCGGGCGACGGCGACGCGCCCTACCAGCACGTCGTCGTCGAGAAGCCCTTCGGCGAGGACCTCGCGAGCGCGCGCGCGCTCAACAAGGAGCTCACGCAGCACCTCGCCGAGTCGCAGATCTATCGAATCGATCACTACCTCGGCAAAGAGACGGTGCAGAACATGCTCGTCCTTCGCTTCGGCAACACGATCTTCGAGCCGCTCTGGTCGCGCCAGCACGTCGACCACGTGCAGATCACCGTGGCCGAGGAGATCGGCGTAGAGGGCCGCGGCAAGTTCTACGAGCAGGTCGGCATCACGCGCGACATCGTGCAGAACCACGCGCTCCAGCTCTTGACGATCGTCGCGATGGAGCCGCCGAGCTCGTGGCGCGCCGACGCCGTGCGCGACGAGAAGGTGAAGGTCCTGCACTCCCTCCGGCCGATCCGCGGGCGCGAGGTGCTCGACCGCACGGTGCGCGGCCAGTACGGCGCCGGCGTCGTCCGCGGCGACAAGGTGCCCGCCTACCGCGACGAGCCCGACGTCGCGAAGGACTCGAAGACGGAGACGTACACCGCGTTCAACATGTCGCTCGACTCGTGGCGCTGGGGCGGCGTGCCGTTCTACCTGCGCGCAGGCAAGCGCCTCGCGAAGCGCTGCGCGGAGGTCGTGCTCCACTTCAAGAGCCTGCCGCACGGGCTCTTCAAGGGCATGCCGGGCGAGGCGGACGAGCCGAACTCGCTCGTCATGCGCATCCAGCCGGACGAGGGCATCTCGCTCCGGTTCGCGACGAAGATCCCCGGCACGGGCATGGCGATGCGCGACGTCGCGATGGACTTCCGCTACGGCGCCGCGTTCGGCTCGAGCTCGCCGGAGGCGTACGAGCGGCTGATCCTCGACGCGATGCGCGGCGACGCGACGCTGTTCACGCGCGCCGACGAGGTCGAGGCGCAGTGGGGCTTCATCGACCCGATCTTCGAAGGGTGGAAGGAGCACGACGCGCCCGTCGCGCAGTACGAGGCCGGGAGCTGGGGTCCGAAGGAGGCCGAGGCGCTCCTCTACCCGCCCGACGTGTGGAGGCGCCCGTGAGCGAAGCCGGCTCCGGCGCCGTCAGCGACGCGGTGACGAAGGTCGAGCAAGAGCTCGCGAAGTTCTGGTCGACGCCCGACACGTCGACGGGCGTGCCCGTGCTCAAGGTGCGCGCCTCGACGATGAACTTCGTCGCGATCGCCGCGCAGGCCGACGTCGGCGCCGTGGCCGAGGCGACGGCCGAGCTCGCCGAGTCGCGCGCCGGGCGCGTCTTCGTGCTGTCGCTCGACGGTCGCCTCGCGCCGTGGGAGGTCGCGACGAACGTCGCGACGACGTGCACGCGCTCCGGCGACGATGTCGTGTGCCACGATCGCGTCGAGCTCGGCTTCGGCGCGGTCGCGGCGGCGCGCGCCGCGTCGGTCGTGTCGGCGCTCGCGCTCTCCGAGGTGCCGACGATCGTGGAGGTCGGCCGCGGCGCGCCGCCGCAGCTCGTCGACGCCGTCCTCAAGCTCGCCGATCGCGTCGTCGTCGACGGCGCGCACACGCCGATCGCGCGGCTCGCCGACATCGCGTCGCGCGCGCCCGCGCCGATCGCGGACCGCGCGATGGTCCGCTCGTTCTCGATGCGCGAGCTCGTCGCGCGCTTCGTCGACGCCGCGCCCGAGGCGGCGAACACGGTGGGCGCGGTCACGATCCGGCGCGCGCCGGGCGGCCCGTCGGACGGCGCCGCGGCCGTGCTCGGATGGCTCGGCTCGCGCCTCGGCTGGACGTGGAGGTCACGCGTCGAGGCCGGCGACGCGAGCGGCGGCACGGTGACGATCACCGTCGTGGACGACGCGCGCGAGGGGCTCTCGCCCGGCGATCTCGTCGGCGTCGAGCTCACGGCGAAGGTCGACGGCGAGGAGCTCCGCTGCGCGTGCATCCGCGAGGCCGACGCGCGCACCGTCCGGTGGACGATGACGGGCGCGCGCACCGCCTCGCACGCGCGCGCGCTCGGCTTCCGCGAC
>DASYCF010001150.1:0-1715 GCA_036500365.1 Byssovorax sp. | reverse complement strand
GAGATCGTACGCGGCGTCGGCCCCCCAGCGGCTCCTGCACCCCGGCGACGCACCCGTCGATTGATACAGCGGCGCGCCGCGCGCCGTCACGCGGTCGAGCCGCGGATCGAGGTGCCCGATCGCGGCGTTGTCGTGGAGGGTCGCCGCGGGGTGTTCGTCGCGGTTCACGTTGCAGACGCCGTCCCGGTAGTCGTCGCCGTACGGGAAGAGCGTGTCCTCCTCGCCGCGGCACGCGAGGACGAACTCGTCGAGCGAGCACAGGCGCTTGCCGGCGGCGGCGCACGCGCGCTCGGCCACGACGCCCGACACGTAACCGGACGCGCGCGCGCCGAAGCGCGAAACGGCCATCGGCTCGCCGCGCGGCCACGACGCGGGCACGATGGGCAGCGGCATCGCGCGGGCGTGCACGTCGCCGGTGCGCTCGCGCCCGGTCGACCACTCCGCGAGCGCGAGCTCGGCGAGGGAGGGCGTGGTCGGCCAGTCCGGCGACAGCGGCTCCAGCGTCGCGGCGTCGACCAGCGCGTCCTCGAAGCGGTCGACGCACAAGCGCCGCGCCACGAGCACCATGTCGAGCGGGCACGCGGGGGAGGGCGACGTGCCCGCGGCGGCTGCGACCGACGCCGTGGCGAGGGCTGGCGGCGCGGCGACGTCGAACGACGGCTTCACGACGACGACCTCGGCGGTCACGTCGAGGCCCCGCGCGCGCGTCACGAAGGCGCGGAGCGAGCCGTCGCGCGCCCACGTCGGCTCCGAGGCGAGGCAGACGCCGGGCTCCACGAGCTCGGGCACGCGGACGAACACGCCGGGCGTGGGCGTCGGCACGCTCGCGCGGGGCGCCCGATCGGCGGGGCAGGGGCGCGCGCCGTCGGCGGCGTCGCGCGGCCACGGCGCAGCGGCGAGCGGGCGCGCGTCGTCGTCGAGCCACGCGACCTCCGTCCGCGCCTCGTCCCACACGAGCGCGCCGCCGTTCGGGAGCGCGGCGGCGCGCACGCGAAAGTCACCCGCGTGGAAGCTCGTCATCGGCAGGTCGAACGCAGGTCCGGGTGCGCCCGCCGCGTCGAGCGTGAACGCGCGGACGCGCCCGGCGTCGGCCACGCTCGCGCCCGCGACGATCGCGCCGCCGTAGGCGCGCGGCGCGGCGCCGAAGCCCACGCGGACCGGCGAGGCGTGGAACGGCGACGCCGCCGCTGCGCCCGTCGGGCTCACGGGCGCGCCGCGCACCGTGCCCTCGCCGCTCACCTCGATGAGCAGGCCCACGGCGCCGCCGACGAGCGCGCTCGCGTCCGCGGCGTCGGCGCCGTCGCCGAGATCCCCCGCCCCTGCCGCCGGGAACACGCGGACACCCTGGCGAACCGCGATCCACCACGCGTCGCCGAGGCGCGCCGGCCGCGCGGGGGACGCCTCGAGCGCGCGGAGCGACGCCGCGTCGTCGGCCGCCCGCGAGGACGCCGCGCCGCTCGCGTCGACGTGGACGATCGCGCCGTCGACGAGCGCGACGCCCTCGCCGTCGGGCGCGAACGCCGCCCACGCGACGCGCGCGCGCCTGGCCTCGAACGGGTGCGGCGCCTCGCGAGCCTCGCCGGCGGCGCGCGTCGCCGTCCACAGGGCGCCGCTCCGCTGGAAGACGGCGCGGTCGCCGGCCCACGCGACGAGGCCGGGGTCGGTCTTCGGCTGTCCAGGCGCGCGGCGCGGGTCGAGGGCCGCGATCGCGTGCA
>DASYCF010001149.1:0-2597 GCA_036500365.1 Byssovorax sp. | reverse complement strand
GCGCGCGGGCGGCGACGACGCGCCGGGCGGCGGCCGGGCTCGCGGTACGGGTTCGTCATGTCCTCCGGCGAGACTATCGCCTCGCGGGCCGCCGCGGGCTCGTGATATTCGGACGATGGGTGGCAGCACAAGAAGCGACGGTCGAAGGGCACGGGCACGCGGGCGCGCACGCCAGCAAGGCGGCGCTCTTGGTCGCGACGCTCGGCGTCGTCTACGGCGACATCGGCACGAGCCCGCTCTACGCGCTGAAGGAGTGCTTCAACCCGGAGAACCCGCACCACGTGGCGCCGACGCACGCGAACGTCGTCGGCATCCTGTCGCTCATCTTCTGGTCGCTGACGATGGTCGTCTCGGTGAAATACCTGACGTTCATCATGCGCGCCGACAACCAGGGCGCCGGCGGCATCCTCGCGTTGCTCGCGCTCGTGCCCGACAAGACGGCGGCGGCGGCGGGCGGCTTCCTCGTGCTGCTCGTCCTCTTCGGCGCGGCGCTGCTCTACGGCGACGGCGTCATCACGCCGGCGATCAGCGTGCTGTCGGCGGTCGAGGGCCTCGAGGTCGCGACGAAGAAGCTCGAGGATCTGGTCCTGCCGATCACGTGCGGCGTGCTCATCTTGCTCTTCCTCGCGCAGAAGCGCGGCACGGCGGGCATGGGCAAGCTCTTCGGCCCCGTGATGCTCGTGTGGTTCACCGTGATCGCGGCGCTCGGCGTGCGCGAGCTCGTGCACACGCCCGCGGTGCTGTGGGCGCTCGACCCGCGGAACGCCGTGCGCTTCTTCATCGAGCAGCGCTTCCACGGCTTCCTCGTGCTCGGCGCCGTCGTCCTGTGCATCACCGGCGGCGAGGCGCTCTACGCGGACATGGGGCACTTCGGGCGGCCGCCGATCCAGAAGACCTGGTTCGCGGTCGTCTTCCCGGCGCTCGTCCTCAACTACTTCGGGCAAGGCGCGCTGCTGCTCCGCATGCCCGAGGCCGCGGCGAACCCGTTCTACGCGCTCGTCCCGAGCTGGGGGCTCTACCCCATCGTCGCGATCGCGACGGCCGCCACGGTCGTCGCGTCGCAGGCGCTCATCTCCGGCGCGTACTCGCTCACGCAGCAGGCGATGCAGCTCGGCTACTTCCCGCGCGTCACCGTCGTGCACACGTCGAAGGAGACCGAGGGGCAGATCTACATCCCGGAGATCAACTGGGCGCTCCTCGTCGCGTGCATCTGGCTCGTCTTGTCGTTCAAGAACTCGAGCGCGCTCGCGGCCGCGTACGGCATCGCGGTCACGGGGACGATGGGCATCACGACGGTCGTCTACTACGTCGTCGTGCGCCAGACGTGGGGCTGGTCCGTGTGGAAGGCGCTCCCGCTCGCCGCGGTGTTCCTCGCGTTCGACCTCGCGTTCTTCGTCGCGAACACGGCGAAGTTCCTCGAGGGCGGGTGGTTCCCGGTCGCGATGGCGGCGGCGATCTTCACCGTGATGACGACGTGGAAGCTCGGGCGGCGGGAGCTCGCGGCGGCGTTCGCCCAGCTCAACCTGCCGCTCTCGGACTTCCTCGCCGACGTGGCGCAGACGAAGCCGCCGCGCGCGCGCGGCACGGCGGTGTTCATGGCGTCGCACCCGACGGGCACGCCGCTCGTGCTGCTCCACCACTTCAAGCACAACCAGATCTTGCACGAGCAGGTCGTGCTGCTCTCGGTGCGGATCCTCCACGTGCCCGAGGTGCCATCCTCGCGCCGCATCGAGGTCGAGAAGAAGGGCGACGGCTTCTGGGTGCTGCGCATGCAGTTCGGCTTCATGCAGACGCCCGACGTGCCGCGCGCGCTGGAGCTCTGCGAGGAGCACGGCCTGCACGTCGACCCGGCGCGCACGAGCTACTACCTGGGCCGCGAGACGCTGCTGCCCACGGGCCGATCGCGGATGTGGCGGTGGCGCAAGACGCTCTTCTCGCTCGTCTCCCGCAACGCGCGTCCGGCGACCGCGCACTTCTGCCTGCCGCCGAACCGCGTGGTCGAGCTCGGCATGCAGCTCGACTTTTGAGGCCAAGATGCGCGCGACCGAGGAAATGGTAGCTTCGCGATCGATGCAGGGCAGCCCCTACCGCCGCACGCCCGAGATCGCCGTCGCGGCGACGCCCGAGCCCATGCTCGCCGCCGAGTGGTTCTTCGCGTCGGCGTTCTGGCTCACGAGCGTCGCCTGCGCCGCCGGCATCATCGCGGGCGGCAAGCTCGGCGCCGAGGGCACGCTCGCGCTCATCGTCGTCATCGGCTTCCCCGTCGTCTATTTCAAGCTGCGACGCGGCGCGCCGACGTAGCCGAGTGCGCCTCGCGGTCTCACGCGCGGCGGCGCTCGCGGTGCGACGCGGCAGCCCGTGGATCTACCGCGAGGCCGTGTCGCGGCCGCGTGAGCGCGGCGCCAAGGAAGAGCGCGGAGAGCCCGGCGACGGCGTCGAGGTCGTCGACGATCAGGGTGCGTTCCTCGCGCACGGGTTCTGGGATCCCGACTCGGCGATCGCCGTCCGCGTGACGTCGCGCGAGCCGCGCGAGCGCTTCGGCGTGCACGCGCTCGCGACGTGCATCGCGCGGGCGATCGCGCGGCGCGACGAGCTGT
>DASYCF010001148.1:0-6570 GCA_036500365.1 Byssovorax sp. | reverse complement strand
GACCCCGTCGCGGGTTCCGCCCGTGACCAGCAGCACGCGACCCGGATCGAGCGCGCCGAGGAGCTCGTCGACCATCGCCGTGACGCGCGCGCGGCCCGCGGCGCCGAGGGCGTCCCAGCTCTTGCGCCACGCGCCGGCGATCGCGAGCACGCGGCGGCCGGCCGCCAGCTCACCGAGGCTCGCGAGATCGCGCCGGACGATCCGCGCGGCGTCGAGGCGCGCGGTGAGCGCCGCGTCGCGGGCCTCGCGCGCGAACGCCCCGCGGCGCATCACCTCGGGCGTGAAATGCCGCGGCGGCCGATCCGGCGGCACGTCGAACGCGCTCGGCAGCGTGGCCTCGCGCGCGCGCCGCCTCGCGACGATCTCGGCCTCCGTGGCGCGGACGCGCTCGAGGTGAGCCTCGGTCGCGCCGAAGAGCCGCGCGGTGCGCGCCTCGAGCGCCGGCGTCGTCCCGTAGATGCCGTAGCCGTCGGTGCCGAGGACCACGGGCGCGCCGCGATCGAGGTACCGGAGCAGCGGCACCTCGCGCGCGCTCTGCACGTTGTTCAGCGCGTAGTTCGAACCGAGGTTGAACTCCACGACGACGCCGCGCGACGCGATGCGATGCAGCGTGCGCTCGTCGACGCCGTAGAGGCCGTGCCCGATGCGGAGCTCGACGTCGGCGCCCTCGGTCTCGTCGAGCGCGACGCGCACGTTCTCGGGGTGCGAGGGGCTCTCGCCCGCGTGCACGCGCACGACGAAGCCCGGCCGCGCGCGCGTCGCCCACGCGCCGATGGCGCGGAGCTGCGGCGCGAACGCGCGCGTCGAGTTCGTCTCGTGGCCCATGAAGTCCACGCCGACGACGTACTTGCTCCCGGCGAGATCGGCGAGGCGATCGATGAGGTCGAGATCCCACTCGAGGTCGTCCTCGCGATGGAACGCGGCGAGGAAGCGCACGGTGACCCCCGTCTTCGCCTCGATCGTCGGCAGCGCATCGTGGATGACGGCGAGCGTGCGCGCCTCGACGACGTTCGCGAACGAGAGCTCGACGTACCCGACGCCCATCGCGGCGTAGTCCTCGGCGATCTTCGCGAGCAGGAGGGGGAGCGCGGCGAGGCTCTTCGTGATCGGCGCGCGGTTCGCGTACACCTCCTCGAGGCCCGCGAACGTGGTCTGTCGATCGGGCGGGATGGCGAGGTGGGCGGCGAGCGCGGCGCGCGCGGCGGCCGACATCGCGCTGATCTGCGTGTCACACGCAGACGCGCCCATGCGCGCGAGCAGGCCCCCGTCGAGGGCGACGCCGGCGCGCGCGCCGATGTCGACGAGGTCGAGCGGTCGAACGCACGCGGCGAGGTGCGTGTGGAGATCCGTCGCGAGGTGGGACGTGCGGACGACGACCGCGGACGAGGCGCTCGGCGCGGCCGGATGGGGCCGCCCGTTGTCGGCCAGGAAGCGCGCCTCGAACGGCGAGATGGGGTTCGCCGCGACGAGGCGCGCGCCGGACGCGGCGAGCTCGACCTCGGCGACGGCGGCGCCGCCGTCCCCCACGACGAGCGACGCGCGCCGCGCCGCCGCGGGCACGCGCGCCACGCCCGCCTCGAACGCGATCTCACGACCGTCGACACGCACGCGGAGCGCACCCAAGAGCGCCTCGTGGAGCCCTGCGCGCTGGACGCCCGCGGGCCACTCGAGCTCGAACGACGTTGCCGAGCCGCCGCGCGCGACGACGGCGACGAGCGTCCCACCGCCGTCGATCGCGATCCGCGCCACCCGAGCACTCTAATTTCGCCCGGAGCCGCCCGCGACCGGCCTCGTTGTTTTCGCGAGCAGCCCTGGCTAAGGAGGGCGCATGAGCGACAGCGAAGCGCGGGACGGGGACGACGCCGGCAAGAAGGTCGTCGCCGCGGACGAGGGGATCGAGGGTGGCGAGAAGAAGGTCGACGACAAAGCGGCGAAGGCCTCGGACGACGCGCTCGCCGCTGCCGCCGAGAAGAAGGCCGAGAAGTCCGCCGACGAAGCCACGAAGCAGGCGGAAGAGACGGCCGCCGACGCGAAGGCCGAGCACGCGGGCGACGGCGACGCGACCGAGGCCGCCGCCGCAGAAGACGCCGCCGAGAAAGAGGTCGAAGAGGCAGCCGCCCCGCCGCCGAAGCGCACCAAGAAGGCCGCGGCCAAGATCGACGAGCCGGCGAGCACGCGCGGCACCGTCGCGGGCGTGATCGCGCTCGTCATCCTGCTCGGCGGCATCCTCGGCGCGGTCTTCCTCATGCGCCGCAACGACGACGCGCGCGCGAAGCAGGTCGCCGCGCAGCAGCGCCGTCGGGGCCCCGGCAAGCAGCGCGAGCCCGCGTGGACCATCGGCCAGAAGGTGCCCGTGAGCCTCACCGTGCTCGCCGACGACGCCGAGAACCTCGAGTGCGTGTCGCCGACCGAGATCGACGGGATGCACTGCGCTTGGGAGGCGAAGGGCAAGCCCTGGAGCGGGCCGGCCGGCGCCGCGTCGGCCGCCCCCGCGGCGTCCGCGCACGCGGCTGCGTCCGCCGCAGCGAGCGCGGCACCGGCCGCGTCGGGCGAACCGTCGGCGGCCGAACCGACCGACGACGCGAAGCTCCTCCGGCCGTACTCGACCACTGCCCGTCAAAAGCTCATCGCGGGCGGGCTCTGGAGTCAGCTCAAGGCGCCGCTGCCGTCGAAGCGCTTCACCGTGAAGTGCACGTTCGAGGTCCTCGGCAAGATCGACAAACCGAGCGTGCGCTTCGCCAAGGGCCGCGAGTTCCACGACGTCAAAGAGGGCTGGTTCGCGGGCCGCGTGACGGACTGCACCATCGTCCCGCCGAAGTAGATCAGCGGATCACGAGCTTCGGCGCGGGCTCGCCGTCCGCCCAGTACTCGCTCACGATCGCCTTGAGCACGGGCGCGCCGACGCCCTCGTACGAGTCGCCGAACTCGAGGATTTGAAACAGGTGTCCCTCGCCGCGGAGGGCGGGGAACTGGATCGTCGCGCTGCGCGGGGAGAAGCGATCCATGTTGCCGTCTGCGGTGAGCTTCGCAGGATCCATGAAGACGCCGACGCCCTCCGTCGGTCCCGCGATCATGGCGAGGCCCGAGGCCGGGAAGCCGCTGCACCGGATCTTGATCCACTCGCGCACGCGATAGATGCGGCACGCGTCGATCTGCGTCGTCGCGGTGACGAGCTTCGCCTCGCGCCACTCGTCGGGCGTCGGCGCCTTCGATCGGTCGGCCGGGAACGGCTCCTGGTCGAACGGCAGCGGGAGATCGACGCCGACCACCGGCGCGGCCGACGCCGGCGGCGGGTCCGCCGCGACGATCGACGAGGCGAGCGAGCACGCGAGCGCGGCCGCGAGGGAGAGCGGGTTCTTCACAGGGTCCTCAAGAACGCGACCAGCGCCGCGCGGTCGTCCTTCGACAGGTGGCTCGTCTTGCCCATGCGATCGCGGTTGTGCTCGACGAGCGCCTCGAGCGTCGGCTCGCGGCCGTCGTGGAAATAGGGCGCCGTCCCGCCGACGAACCGGAGCGAGGGCGTCTTGAACTCGAGCTTGTCCTCGTCCTCGAAGCCCGGCAGCGCGGGCTGCTTCGCGAAGGGATACGCCATGCGGTCGGTGTACTCGGGCTGGGGCACGTGGCACTTCGAACAGCGCGCCTCCTCGCTCGTGAAGATCGCCTCGCCGCGCTGCTCTTGGGGCGTCGGCGCGTGCGCGTCGCGCGCGGGCGGCACGAGCCCCTCGCGGAGGAAGGCCCGGAGATACTGCGCGCGCACGCGCACCCAAGCCTCCTCGGTCGTGTCGAGGTGTCCCCACCGGTGAAGGGTGAACCCTTCGCGGAGCCGCGCGACGAGGTCGACGTTTTGTGCGTGCCAGCCATAAGGACCGGGAGAGTCGACGCGGCCGGCGAGCATCGGCGTCTGCCGGGGATAGCCGCTCTTGCCGTGTTCGGCGTCGGGCGCTTCGTCGGCCTCGCCGATGAACACCGTCATGTGGTCCTTCTCGCGGAAGCGCGTCCGCTCGATCTTCGCTTCGTGCCACACGTGGCCGTCGTCGCGGCCGTCGGGGTGGCAGCCCGCGCACCCCATCCCGGGGCCCTCGCCGCCGCTCGATACCGCGTCGCGACCGCCATAGAAGAACCGACGGCCCATCGCCGCGTCCTTCGACAGCGGGTCCGCGGCGAGGTGGAACACGGCGACGGTCTCGTCGCGGAGCGAGGGCGGCTTCGGCTTCTTGCCGTTCGGCAGCGCGGGAGGCGCGGACGCGGACGCGGACGGCGCCGCGGACGCAGACGCGATCGGCGCGGGGAGCTGCTGGCCGGAAGCGCCCTTGTGAGGAGACAGCTTGACCACGGCGACGTCGCCCGTCGCGCGACAGAACACGTACGCGAGCCGCTCGTCGCTCGACAGGGCGAGGCCGCTCGGCGCGCCGCACGACCGCGCGATGCCGAGCCCGATCTCGCCGACGGTGTTGTAATCGCCGCCGACCGGGAAGCTCATGAGCGGCTGCAGCGCGGGTGCGGCGCTCTCGCCGTCGAGCTCGACGAGGTTGTCGCTCCCTTCGCCGACGACGAGCAGCGTGCGCGTGGCCTTCCGATAGACGATCGCGCGCGGCTGCACGAACGGGGACAAGAGCGACTTCGGCACCGTCGGATCGGCGTCCTCGATCTCGCCGTTCTTGACCATCTCGTCGACGATCTCGTGCTGCTGCGAGGGCAGGTGACCGACGCGCCTTCGAATCGCGGGCGCGTCGTGCGCCGTCACGAGCACGTCCACCGTGCCCGCGCCGAACCACGCGGCGGCGCCGAGCGCCCCGAGCGCGTGGCGCGCGACGAAGAGGCGCGTACCTTCGGGGTTCATGACCGCCGAATATCCGAGCGACGCGTCGAGCGTCTTGCCCGACGGCGAGCGCGCAGGCGCAGGCGGCAGATCCACGCGGCTGACGCGCGGAGGGCCGTCGCCGTCGATGTCGTCGAGGCGTGTGATCGCGCCGCCGACGAGGTGGCTCACATAGGCGTGCTTGCCGTCGGCGGCGACGACCACGCCGCGCGGCTCGCGACTCGGGAGGTCGATTGTCCACCGCTTCGCCCACCGCTCCGCGTCCACGGCCGACACCGCGTGGGTCCACGCCGACGTGACGAGCAGCGTCTTGCCGTCGGGAGAGAGCGCGAGCCCCCAAGCGTCGGACGGCAGCGCGACGCGCGCGACCTCCTTGAGATCACCCTTCTCGTCTGCCTCGAACCCGATGAGGAGGCCAGGGTCGCGAACGGTCACGGCGATGCGTGGACGGCCGCCCGCGCCCGCGGGCAGGGCGATGACCTGCGCAGGTCGCCCCGGTACGTCGAACGCACGGCTCGGCGCCGACGCGTCGACGGGGAGATCGATTCGGCGAACCACCTTCCTGTCTTCGTCGGCGAGGAACAGCACGTCGCCGGTCGGGCCCCGCACGAGCATGCCGCCCTCGCGCGCTGCCGGGGCCGCGGCGAGCGCGGGGTCCGCCGACGCGCCTCGGCTCCGCGCGCGGACCCCGGCGTTCGGCGCGCTCGAAGAAGAGCCGGAGACGGAGGGCGCCGCCGACGCCGTCGGCGCGGCGGGCGACTCGCCGCCACAACCCGCCGCCGAGGCCACGAGGCCGAGCGCGAGAGCGTGAGACGCGAGTTGACGGCGCGCGGCGCGGTCGACCTTCGGATTTGGGGCCGCTCGCGGCCTCGTCGAAGTCTTCATGCGAAAATGGAGGTCCTGGCGCGCGCTGCGTGGAGGCGGGCCCGCTCCGACTACGCTCGAGCCGCCGAGTGTCTTCGCGCGCTCGGGCCCGCGCCATCGGTGCATGCTAACCGGAGCCTGTTCCGGTGTCGCGCGCCTACATGCCCCCACGGGAGCCTCCCGCACGAGAGACCACGCGTCGATGACGCGACTAAATTTCGGGTGCAAAGGCACCTCTCTACCTTCGTCAGCGATTGACAAGCATTCGAGGACATGACAATCGCTTTCTGCATGACGATTGAGGATCAGATCCAGGCGAAGGTCGGCGGGTTCGTTCAGGAGATCTCCCGGCTGGTGCGGGAGGCCGCGCTCGGTGCCGTCGCTGACGTGCTCGGGGGCGTCTCGCGCGCGCCGCGGGCGTCGCACGCGCAGCCCACGGCCCGCGCAGCGGTGAAGGTGGCTGCCGCCAAGAGGCCGGCTGCCGCTGGTACGAAGCCGCGCGCGCGCCGTCCCGGCGAGAAGCGCGACCCTGCCCAAATCGCCCGTTTGGTCGAGCGCATGTATCAACACGTCCTCGCCCATCCCGGAAACGGCATCGAGACGATCGGCAAGGCGCTCGGCGAGCCCACGTCGGAGTTGGCCCTCCCCGCCAAGAAGCTCCTCGGCGACAAGCGCGTCAAGACGACCGGTCAGCGCCGCGCGACCAAGTACTTTCCTGCCTCCGGCGGCGTCGCGAAGAAGGCCCCCGCCAAGGGCGGGAAGAAGGAAGAGGCGGCGGCGCCCTCTGCCTGAGACGACCGCGACGCGGGTCTCGTGAACATCGTCCTTTGGTCGGACGCCGCCCTCCAAAGGAATGAAGCTCCCCGGTTCGCTGCAGCCGCTCCGGC
>DASYCF010001147.1:0-3313 GCA_036500365.1 Byssovorax sp. | reverse complement strand
CGACGCAGTCGCCGTACAGACCATCGGAACCGCACGTCTTCGTTCCACCTTTGCAGATTCCACGGCCGAGCGTGCCATCGGGTCCGTCATAGCACGGGGCGCTCGTTCCGGGCTGGCAGAGCCCCGATGCGCCCCCGGCGCCGTCTGGCGTACAAAGCACATCCAAGTCGCCGCCGCAGTCGTTCTTGAAGTCCCCGAGGCCGAGGATGTCGCCGCAACTAGCGACGATCAGCAAAGCGCCAGGAATGAGAACTCGTGGGAAATTGTTGTTAGCCATGGCCGCGATGGTTCCACCTTTGCAGGAGGCAGTCAACCTCCGGGGCGCGCGTTTGCGCCGCCGCGCTGCGGCGTTCACGGTAGGCTCGACGCACGATGCCGAGCCCTTCTGCCTTCGACCTCGCGGCGCGTCAGATCGAGCTCGATCGCGCCGCAACGGCGTCGATCCCTGCGCTCTTCGACCGCAAACGCGCGCGGATGCTCGCGTCGCCGCACGCGCTCCTCCGCGGGAGCGCGCCGCTCTTCTACGAGCTCCTCGCCGCGCACCCCGAGCTCGCCGCCGGGCCCGAGGGCACGGGGTGGATCGTCGGCGACATGCACCTCGAGAACGTGGGCGCGTTCCGGACCGACGACGACACGATCGTCTTCGACCTGAACGACTTCGACGACGGGACGATCGCCCCGCTCCGCTTCGACGTGCTGCGCGTGACCACGAGCGTGCTGCTCGCCGCGCGCAGCTTCCGCTGCACCGGCGCCGACGCGATCACGATGGCCGAGCGGCTGCTCGCGTCGTACGTGCGCGCCGCGTTCGAGGCCGGGTCCGACGCGCCGCCGACGCCGGAGCCGGTGGCCGAGCTCATCCACGGCGCGAGCGCGCGCTCGCAGAAGCAGCTCCTCGACGATCGCGCCCCGCTCGACAAGGGCAAGCGCCGCTTCGTCCGCGGCGAGCGCTACATGGACGTCGCGCCCGAGCTCCGCGCCGCGCTCGACGGCATGCTCAAGGACTACGTGCACGCGCTCGGCCCGCGCGCGCCTGCGCGCTCGAGCGAGTGGCTGATCGAGGACGCGGCGTTTCGCGTCGCGGGCACAGGGAGCCTCGGCTCGCAGCGCGTCGCCGTCCTCGTGCGCGAGAAGAGCGGCGACGACCGCCTGCTCGAGTTCAAGGAGGCGCGACCGTCGTCGGTCGAGAGCGCGAGGCTCGGCGACCGGCCCGAGCTCGCGCTCCTCAAGACGCCCGCCGCGCGCGTCGTCGCGGCCGCGCGCGCCCTGCTCCACGATCCCGCGCGGCACCTCGCGTCGCTGTCGGGCGCCGGCACGTCGTTCATCGCGCGCAAGCTCTTCCCGCAGGAGGACAAGCTCGGCATCGATCGGTTCAAGGTCGGCCCGCGCCTCGACAGCGTGGTGCAGACGATCGGCTACCTGCTCGGGCGCGCGCACCTGCGGGAGGGCGCCGTGATCGAGCGGCCGCGCGTCGCCTGGACCCAGGCGGACACGGGCGCCGTGCTCGACCACGCGATCGAGATCGCCGGCGTGTTCGAGGCGGTCTACCTCGCGTACGCCCGGTGGAAGCCGTGAGGCGCGCGTGACCCTCCTCGTCGCCCACCAGATCCTCGTCGCCGCCGCCATCGCGATGGCGCTGCTCTTCGGCGTGCGCAGCGCCGCCCTGTTCGCGCGCGGAGGCGGCGCGACGGAGCTCGCGATCGCGATCGCGTCGTTCGTCGCGGCCGCCGCCCTCGGCGTGTATCTCCGGCGCGTCCGCGCGAAGTGGCTCGCCCAACGCTGAGGCGGGCGCTCGGAACCGAGCCGGGCGCGCGGCTCACTCGCGGGCGGAGCACGCGTCGGTCGCGTCGCTCGTCGCCGCGCCGGGGAACGTCGACGGGTCGCGGGAGCGGCAGACGGCGGCCATCGACTCGGTGTCATCGAGCGAGCAGCTGAGGACGCGCAGGTCCGAACCGCAGTCGGTCCCGGTGCGGCACGTGCAGGTGGGCGCTCCGTGCGACAGGCTGAGGCAGCACACCTCATTCGCGCCGGGGAAGCACTCCAAGTCTGCAGGGGTCACGCCGTCACCGGTCAGCTGACACGTGCACCCCTCCGACGACACCGCGCAAGACCAGAGCTCGCACGTGCAGCTGCCGGAGACCGCGTAGCCCTGGTCGAAGCAGCAGAGGCTGCGCTCGAACGTGGCCGAATCGCACGTCCCGAAGCCCCCCGGCGAGCCTGGCGCGCAGTCGCACTCGGTCGGGCTCTGCGACGCGCAAGGCACCTCCCGGTCTGCGCCGAGCAGCTTCTCGAGGCCGGTGTCTTCGCAGCCGCCGAGCGAGAGCAGGACGACGGCCGCGAAGGTGACGGCGGCGCAGGCGAGGTGGAGCGGCTTTCGTACGTTCATGGCGAGGCTCGGATCCAGACGCTTCGACGCTGCACGCGCATCTAGGCACAACGCGCGGGGAGCACGGTTATGCCCTGCGGCTGCGCGTCGAGCCGAGGACGTCGTCGAGCGCCTCAAGTCGCCTCGCGCCGGGCGAGGAGGGCGCGCACGAGGAGCTCCGCGGCGAGCAGCGCGAGCAGGCCGAGCGCGACGTACGGCGAGGCGTCGAGCGAGCTCGCGACGCCGCCGAGGCCCGGGGCCCGCGCCACCGCGTCGACCTTGCGCGCGCGGAAATCCACCTCGCGCTCGGGCACGCCGGCGACGCGCGCGGTCTTCTCGCCGTCGAGCGTGAGCTCGTAGAGGCCCGCGAGCGGCGGCGCGGCGTGGAGCGTGACGTCGATCTTGGCGTCCGCTGCGCGCGCCGGCGCGCCCTCGTCGCGCGTGGCGCCTTCGCCCGCGGTCACCGCGATCGGGACGGGCTTGTCGCCCTTGGCCGCGGGCGCGCGCTCGATCTTCACGCTCTTGTAGCCGTCGAACGTCCACGCCTCGCCCACGTCGACGCGCCGCGCCCCGCCGCGCGCGCGCGCCGTCGCGACGAAGCGCTCGAGCAGCGCGAGGAACGCCGGCCGGAGCACGAGGTCGCTCTCCTCGGCCGAGAGCGGGAGCGTGAGCGCGAGCACGGCGCCGCGGCCGAGCGCGCGCTGGACGAGGAACGGCGCCCCGTCCTTCCACGACGCGAGCGGCTTGAACGCCGCCGTGACGTCGGCGTCGAGCGACGCGCGGCCGCGCGGTGCGAGCGCGCCGAGGCCGTCGGCCGACGCGCCGAACACGCTCGCGCTCGCTGGCTCGACGCCGGTCGCCGGCGAGGCGGTCCAGCGCACGACGCCCGGCACCAACGGGTCGAAGCTCGCGCCGAGGGGCGCCCCCGCGGCGCGCGGGCCGAGCGTGAAC
>DASYCF010001146.1:0-1786 GCA_036500365.1 Byssovorax sp. | reverse complement strand
AGCGCAAGCTGAAGGGCGACATGACCGGCCCGTGGAGCGCCCGCGTCGTGCTCACCGATCCCACGGTCGAGGCCGCCGTCCTCGAGACCGCGCGCGGCGGCATCCTGCGCGAGGGCCTCGGCTGGGATCGCTGCGACGTCGGCTGCGTGCTCAACGTGTCGGCCGACCACCTCGGCATCGCGGGCATCGAGACGGTCGAGGAGCTCGCGTTCGTGAAGCGCCTCGTCGTCGAGGTCGTCCACGAGAACGGCACGAGCGTGCTCAACGCCGACGATCCGCTCGTCGCCGAGATGGCCGACAAGGCCGAGGGCAGGATCCTCTGGTTCTCGCGCTCGCCCTCGAACCCGATCGTGACCGCGCACGTGCGCGCGGGCGGCCGCGCCGCGGTCGTCGAGCAGGGCGTGCACGGCGAGATGCTGACGCTCTACGAGGGCGAGCGGCACATCCCCGTCCTCTGGACGCACCTCATCCCGGCGACGTTCGAGGGCAAGGCGAAGTTCAACGTCGAGAACGCGCTCGCCGCGGCGGGCGTCGCGTTCGCGCTCGGCTCGACGCTCGAGCACATCCGCCAGGGGCTGCGCACGTTCACGACCTCGTTCTTCCAGGCGCCGGGGCGCTGCAACGTGTTCGACGAGCACCCGTTCCGCGTCATCGTCGACTACGGCCACAACCCGGCGGCGATGGCGCAGATGTGCGAGCTCGTCCGCGGCCTCACGCAGGCGCCCGGCAAGCCGAAGAGGCGCGCGATCGGCGTCGTGATGGCCGCGGGCGATCGGCGCGACGACGACATCCGCGAGCTCGGCAGGGTCGCGGCGAGCGCGTTCGACGTCGTCGTCGCGAAGGAGGACGACAACCTCCGCGGCCGCGCGTCGGGCGACGTGCCGCGGCTCGTCGTCGAGGGCGCGCGCGCAGGCGGCCTCGACGAGCGCGCGACCTACGCCCGCGCCGCCGAGCCCGAGGCGATCGATTTCGCGCTCGGCCTCGCGCAGCCCGGCGATCTCGTCGTCGTGTTCGCAGACGACGTGACGCGCACGTGGAAGCAGGTGATCTATTGGGGCAAGCCCGCCGAGCTGCGCGGCGACCCCGAGGCGACGTCCTGACACGTCGAACGACCCGATGAAATACGCGATCCTCACGCACGGCGGCGCGGCGTCGCCGCGGGCGAACGACGACGGCTGCGTGGCAGCCGCGGAGGCGGCGCGCGTCGTGCTCGACGCGGGCGGCGACGCGATGGCGGCCGCGATCGCCGCGACCGTCTCGCTCGAGGACGACCCGCGCTTCAACGCGGGCACCGGCTCGAATTTGCGCTTCGACGGCGCCACGATCGAGATGGACGCGTCGGTCATGACGAGCGACGGGCGCTTCGGCGGCGTCGCGTGCGTCGAGCGCGTGAAGAACCCGGTGCTGGTCGCCGCGCGCGTGATGGAGACGCCGCACCTGCTGCTGGTCGGCGGCGGCGCGAGCGCGTTCGCGCGTCGCCTCGGCTTCGCCGACTACGACCCGACGACGCCGGGCGCGAGGAAGAAGCACGCGCGCGCCGAGGCCGAGCTCGCGGGCCACGGCGACGGAGACTTCGCGGTCGACGCGCTCGCGTGGCGCCGCGGAGGCGACGCGGCGGGCTCGCTCGTGTCGCGCTTCTGGAACTTCGACGGCGCGCCGCCCGACGTCGAGCCCGCGCCGCTCAGCGTCGCCGCGCCGCTGTCGCCACGCCGCGGCCCGCGCTCGGCGGAGCGTCCTCGCATCGGCAAGGGCGACGGCGGCTGCGACACGGTGGGCGCCGTCGTCC
>DASYCF010001145.1:0-9460 GCA_036500365.1 Byssovorax sp. | reverse complement strand
CCCGAGCCCGAGCCCGCTCCCGAGCCCGAGCCCGAGCCCGCTCCCGAGCCCGAGCCCGCCCCCGAGCCCGCCCCCGAGCCCGAGCCCGCTAGGAAAAGAGTCGGGAACAAGATCGATCCCGACGGCGTCACGTACCAAGGGCGCGGGGCTCGGCCGTCGACAGACGCGCCGCGGGCCGTCGTTTTCCATCGTGTTGAGACGCCGCCGTCGCGAGCGCGCGCGGGCCCAAGCTCGCCGTGCGCCCGCGTGTCTCTCGAGCTGCGCCGTCGAGCACCATGTGGGGGAGAAGGAGCAAGCATGCGCTTTCGTGTCGGGACCATCGGGCTCTCGCTGGCCGTCGTGGGTTGCATCGGCGCGTGCGCGAAGGGTCGCAGCGCGCCGGAGGAGGCGAAGTCGACCGACTCGCCGCCGGCGAGCGACGCGCGCGCGGCGAGCGGCGACTGCCGCGTACAGAAGAAGAGCGGAGCGCTCGTGCCCGTGGGCGAGGCGGGCCGCGGATCGACCGTCGCGCTCGTCGACCTCGACGGCCGCCGCGTCGCGCTCGTCGCCGACGAGGACGCGCGGGCGGTGCTCGCGTTCGACACGGAGAGGGGCGTCGAGCTCCCGTCGACGCCGCTCGACGCGGTGCCCTCGCAGCTCGTCGTGCTCGCCGATGGGCGCGTCGTCGTCGGCCTGCGCGATCGCGCGAAGATCGCGGTCCTCGAGCGCGGCGACGACGCCCTCCACACGCTCGCGCGCCGCTGCGACGTCGACGTCGCGGCCGAGCCCGTCGGCCTCGCCGCGACGCCCGACGGCGAGACCGTCCTCGTCACGAGCGGCTGGGGCCACGCGCTCACCGCGCTCGACGCCGCCACGATGACGAAGGCGTTCGAGGTCGATCTCCCGCGCGAGCCGCGCGCCGTCGTGGCCTCCGCGAGCGGCACGCGCGCGTTCGTCGCCCACGCCGTCGGCGGTCGCATGACCTCGGTCGATCTCGACGCGGCGAGGAAGGCGCAAGCGGCAGGCGTGAGCACGAGCGGCGCGACGACGCTCGTGAACCTCGATCCCGGCTCGGCGAACGGCGCGGCGACGGGCCCGGCCTCGGCGGCGGGGCTCACGTCGTGCCAGGGCTACGCGATCGCCGCCGTGTCGAGCCCGGGCGCGCGCCTGCTCGCGCCGGCCGTCGCCGTCGACCCGGGCGACCGCGAGGCGCGCTCCGCCGGCTACGGCAACGCGAGCCAGCAGCCGCCCGAGCAGGCGACGGTCGCCGTCATCGACGAGGACACGAGCAAGCCCGTGCCCGAGACGCTCGTCGGCCGGGCGAGCGCGCTGCCCGAGGACCACGCCGCCGAGTGCCTCTTGCCGCGCGCGGCCGCGGTCGACGCCGAGAGCGGGACGCTGCTCGTCGCGTGCTACGGCGTCGACTCGGTCGTCGCGTACGACGCGATGGCGCCCGTTCCTGCTGCGGCGCCGCTGCGGCGCTACCACGTCGGCGGCGGACCCTCGGGCCTCGCGATCGACCCGAAGACGGGCGACGCGTGGGTCTTCTCGCAGTTCGAGCGCACGCTGACGAAGCTCTCGGTGCGCGACGTCGACCCGATGGTCGAGCTGAAGAAGGAAGCGCCGCCCGTCGTCGCGACGGCGCTCGCGCCGCTCCCGGCGACGGCCGACGGCTACAAGCTCGCGATCGGGCGGCAGCTCTTCCACGCGGTGAACGACGCGCGCATCTCGGCCGACGGGCGCGCCTGCGCGAGCTGCCACCCCGACGGGCGCGACGACGCGCTCACGTGGTCGACGCCCGACGGACCGCGCCGGACGGCGATGCTCGCGGGACGGCTCTCGGGCACGGCGCCCTACGGCTGGACCGGCGCGAGCAAGGATCTCCGCGAGCACATCACGCAGACGTTCTCGCGCTTGAAGGGCACCGGCGTCTCGAGCCTCGAGCTCGACGCGCTCTTGACCTACGCGCAGAGCCTCGCGCCGCCGCGCGGTGACGTCGCCGTCTCCGACGCGGCCGAGCGCGGCGCGAAGGTCTTCCACGCCGTCGAGACCGGCTGCGCGACCTGCCACCGCGACGAGGCGGGCTTCACCGACGGCCAGCGACACAACGTCGCGAGCCGCGCCAACGCCGATCGATCGGCGACCTTCGACACGCCGTCGCTCCGCTTCGTCGGGCACCGCGCGCCGTACTTCCACGACGGGCGCTACGCGACGCTCGCCGAGCTCCTGCGCGACACGTCGTCGACGATGGGCAGCACGCAGCACCTCAAGCCCGCCGACCTCGAGGATCTCGAGGCGTACCTGAGGACGCTGTGAGCCGCGCCGCGCCCTTCGCGCTCGCCGCCGCCGCCGCGCTCGCGGCGCTCCCCGTCCACGCGGAGGTGCGCGCCGTCTCCGCGCTGCCGGAGGTGAAGGCCGCCGCCGCCGCGCCCGACGCGCCATCCGGCATCCCTCGCTCCGAGCACGCCGCGATGATCTGGGTGAGCGCGCCGCGCTCGGTCGCCGCGCAGAAGGGCGAGGTGAAGCGCGGCAAGATGCTCTCTGCGGTCGTCGTCGCGAGCGGGCCCGTCGCGCTGGCCGGCACCGCGGCCGATCGCGGCACCGGCCTCAAGATCGCCGCCGACGAGCCCGCGTCGGACGCGTGCCTGTCGACGTCGAAGGACGGCATCACGTGGGCGCCCGTGGCGACGTCCGCGATGCTGCTCGAAGGCGGCGCGTCCGAGATCTCGCTCGACCCGTCGGACACCGCGCGCGAGATCGTGTCGGACGACGTGTTCCGCGTCCGCTCGTCGCGGCTCGTCGAGGGCGCGGGCGACAAGGCGACGCTCGAGCGCACCGACGCGTGGATCGATCTGCGCACCGGCGGCGCGCGCGAGATCGCGCGGCAGACGCTCGCGCTCGCGGTCGTGCAGCGGCTCCCAGGCGGCGTCGTCGTGTATGGCGCGCGCGAAGACCAGCGCGTGCTGCTCCTCGTTCGCCCGCCGACGGTCCCCACCGACGCGAAGGCCGCGCCGGGCTCCGGCGCCGCGTCGAAGGAGCGCCCCAAGCCGCGCGCGTCGCTCGTGCTCGACACGCGCGAAGGCCAGGCCGGGCACTGCGCCTATCGGCAGGTCTCGCTCGCCGTCGACAAGGCGGGCATCTTCGCGAGCGAGAGCGTCCTCGGCCGCGTGACGGTCCCGCTCGACGACGACACCGACGGCGGCTCGACGCCCGGCATGCGCTCGCGCGCCTTCCGCGTCTCGCTCACCGAGAGCTGGCTCGGCGACGAGCCCGGCCCCGCGCTCGGCGCGACGTTCGGCTGGACGAGCGACACCGCGCGCCCGTCGCCCCGCGGCCGCCTCCGCTGACGACCGACGCTGAGCCGGTGACACGGCCTGGACGTCCAATCTTCACACGCGCTCTACCTGCGTGCGATGCTGGGTCGATGCGCTTCGGGCTCGTCGCGTCCGTCTTCGCGCTCGCGGCCGCGGCTGCCGCGTGCTCCGGCGCCGCTCAAGATACGGGCGGTAGCTCCGAAGGCGGCGGGTTGCTCACGGGCGCCGGCGGCGGGAGCTCACGCGCGTCGACGAGCGCGAGCGTCGACGTGAGCTCGACGACCGTCACGAGCTCGAGCCGCTCGAGCACCGCGTCGAGCTCCGGCCACGGCGGCGGCGCGGCGACGACCGGCGCAGGCGGGAGCGGCGGGGCGTTCACGGGCACGCGATCGAACATCAAGCGCGTCGTGATCATCGTGCAGGAGAACCACACGTTCGACGCGTACTTCGGCGCCTACTGCACCGCGGCGCCTGGCTCGAGCCCGACCTGCACCGCCGGTCCCGCGTGCTGCGAGGCGGCGCCGTCGACCGACCCGATGGGCGTGGCGCCGACCGTCCTCGACGACGCCGAGAACGGCAACTACGACCCCGATCACGAGCAAGCGTGCGAGCTCGACGAGATCGACGGCGGGCTCATGGACCGCTTCACGAGCGGCGCGAGCTGCTCCGACGACCGAAACTTCGCCGTCGCGCCGGCCGACGTCGTGCAGGCCTATCACGACCTCGCGACGGACAACGCGCTCGCGGATCGGTACTTCCAGCCCATCGCGGGGCAGTCGTCGTCGAACGACATGTACCTCGCCGTCGCCGACTACGTGTTCACCGACAACGACGAGAAGCCGGACACGAACGGCTCCGGCTGCGACGTCCCCGGGCCGTCGACGCTCTATCAAGGCAAGACGACGATTGCCGATCTCCTCCTCGGAGCCGGCCACACGTTCGGCTTCTTCGCCGAGGGCTATCAGGCCATGATGGACACGCCGTTCTGTCCATTCCCGCCGTCGGACTGTCCTTGGGGACTCCCCACGACGCCGTGCGACTACGACCCTGCAGACGTGCCGTTCCAGTACTATTCGCAGTTCGCCGACAACCTCACCTACATGCGCGATCTCGGCGATTTCGTCGCCGGCGTGCCCACGGGGGATTTCCCCGAGGTGTCGTTCGTGAAGGGCGTCGGCTATCACAACGAGCACCCCGGCTATTCGACGAACATCAGCCAAGGGGTGACGTTCGTCAGCGATCTCGTCGCCGCGATCGCGGCGTCGCCCGCCGCGGACGAGACGCTCGTCCTCGTCACGTGGGACGAGGGCGGCGGCTTCTTCGATCACGTGCCGCCGCCGCCCGACAGCGCCGTCGACGGGCAGCCGTACGGGACGCGCGTGCCGCTGCTCGTCGTCGGCCGGTTCGCGCAGAAGGGCGTCATCTCGCACGTGCAGCTCGAGCACTCCTCGATCCTCCGCTTCCTCGAGTGGAACTTCCTCGGCGCGACGGGTCAGCTCGGCGCGCGCGACGCGGCCGTCGCGAACCTCGGGAGCCTCCTCGACCCCGCAGAGACCGGCGCCGTCGTCCCCGCCGATTGACGGGCTCGCGCGGCGCCGCTGGCGCATGGGCTCGTGCCGACGCTGCGCGAGCTGATAGGCTCGCCGCGTGCGTAGCTTCGCTCTTGGGATGGTGCTCGTCGGCGCGACCATGTTCGCGTGCAGCGACGCGGGCGGGACGGCCGCGGGCTCGGGGGACTCGACCGAGGCCGGCGGCGCCGGCGCTGGCGGGCGCGCGACCACGGGTCCCGGCAGCGGAGGCGCAGGCGGCGGCGCAGCGGGCGGCTCCGCGTACGCCGCGCCGCACCCGCCGATGCCGCAGGCCGTGACGCAGCACGGCCCCGTCATGACCGCGCCGAAGATCGTGGCGATCACGTTCGACGGCGACACGCTCCAGGCCGACATCGACACGTTCGTCGGTCAAGTCGTCGCCGCGACGGACTACTGGAGCGGCGCGACGGCGGAGTATGCCGTCGGCCCGCTGGCGACCGAGGTGCCGGTCCACGTCGCCGACGCGCCCGACCCGACGATGACCGACGGCGACGTGCAGACCTGGCTCGCGGGCGAGATCGCGAGCGGCGACGTGCCGCAGCCGGACGCGAACACCATCTATTCGATCTTCTACACGGCGAGCACGAGCGTCACGATGCAAGGTGGTTCGCTCTGCCAAGCGTTCCAGGGTTATCACGGCGACTTCACGCTCTCGTCGGGCCAAGAGGTGACGTACGCCGTCATGGGTCGGTGTCCGCCGCCGGTGCAGGGCATCAGCGACCTCGACAACCTGGCCGCGGTCGCGTCGCACGAGTTCATCGAGGCGGCGACCGACCCCGAGGCGTTTCATCACCCGGCGTATTCGGACGTCGACGACGATCACATCGCCTTCGCGATCGTCGGCGGAGGCGGCGAGATCGGCGATCTCTGCGCGGCGTTCCCGGGCGTCTTCGCCGACACCGACGGCATCGCGAGCCTCGTCCAGCGCGTGTGGTCGAACGAGGCGGCCGCCGCGAGCCACGACCCGTGTCAGCCCGGCGGCGCGAGCCCGTACTTCAACTCGGCGCCCGATCAAGACGACGCGTTCACGGTCGGCGGCGTGGCGACCCAAGGCACGCTGATCGCCGTCGGCCAGTCGAAGACGATCGCGCTCCACCTCTACAGCGACGCGCCGACGTCCGGCCCGTGGACCGTGAGCGTGTTCGATGCCGGCGCCTTCTTCGGCGAGCCGACCGCGCTCGATTTCGCGCTCGACAAGACGCAGGGCCAGAACGGCGACACGATCGAGCTCACCATCACCGCCGTCGCCGCGAGCCCGCTCGAGGGCACGCCTTTCTGGATCGAGAGCGATCTCGGCGGCGTGTCGGCCGTGTGGATCGGCCTCGTCGCGAACCCCTGATCGGCGCGCCGCGCGGCGCGACGCACCGTCGCGTGAGCGCGGTCGCCGCCGAGCAAGCTTGACGCAGCGGGAATTTCCGTGGCTTTGTCGTCTTTGGCGGGAGGAGGGGCGATGCGCGTGGCCTGGGTTTCACCGACGGAGATGCCGGCAGGTCCTGAGGACCTCGCCGCCGAGGGCATCGTCGCCGAGACGCTCGACCCCACCGCGGCCGACGCCCTCGCCGCTCGCCATGGTGCGCCGCGCGGCTTCGACCAGCGCAAGGACGTCACGCGCTCGGGCATGAGCCCGAGGGACGAGTCCGCGCTCGCCAAGGAGGCCGACGAGCACACGCACGTGGCCGACGAGGTGCGCCTCGTCGTCGACGGGATGGCGGTCTACGACGTGCTCTCGATCGACGGCGCGCGCTGGCTGCGCCTCTGGCTGAGCCCGGGCGACGCGATCGTCGTGCCGGCGCGCCGCTACCACCGCCTCCTCTGCGCGCCGAAGGCGATGCTGCGCTACGTCGAGGTCTTCGGCGAGCCCGCCGGGCTCATGCCGCTTTATCGCGTGTCCGACGACGCGACGCGCGCCGTGTAGCTACGGCGCGGTGACGCCGGGGATGCGCGGGATGCCGCCGGGGATGGCGCGGCCTGCGGCCTGCTCGAGCTGTTGGTGCGTCACGACGCCGTGTACCTGGAAGGGGATCTGGACGCGCAGCATCTCGGCGCCGAGCTCGACGTCGCCGTCGACCAGGTAGTCGATGTCGCGCCGCGACGTCGCGAGCTCGACGAGGCCCATCATGTCGGCCCAGCGCACGTGCACGGGGACGCGCACGTTCGTGCGCTTCTTGGCCGGGAGCGTGACGGGCTTGTTCTCGGTGAACGTGCCCACGTCGTAACGGTGATCGAGCACGACCTTCGCCGTGACGCTCTGGATGTGGAGGTCGATGTCGTTCGGGTTGTAGGCCGCGAGCTCGGCCTCGAGGTCGATGCCCTGGAGCGACACGTTCGTGACGCGCGCGCTCTTCGCCGTGACCTGCGGCGGCGACGGCCTCGTGCACGCGACGAGCGCGACCGCGCAGGCGACGCCGACCAGGGCTCCTCGAAGGGATCGTGCGAGGTTCATCGAGGTCTCGAGCTTAGCGCTTGCGGCGGCCGCCGCCCTTCTTGGTCGGCTTTCCGTGCTTGCCGTGGGCGGGCTCGGCGGCGCGGCCGCGCTTTCCGTTGCGCGCGTCCGTCTGACGTTCCTTGCCGCGGCGGGGTTCACGCGTCCCTTCGACGCGGCCGCCGAGGCGCCTGCCGTACACGGTGCGGCGCAGGATGCTCACCTCCTCGACGCGCACGACCATCGCGTCGCCGAGGCCGATGCGGTCGCCGGAGCGACGGCCGACGAAGCGGAGCTGCTCGTCGTCGAGCTCGTAGTCGTCGCCGCCGAGCGCGTCGCTCTTCACGAGCACGTCGACGAACGGAGCGGCGATCTGGACGAACACGCCGCTGCCGACGAGGCCGCTGACGGTGCCGGAGAGCTCGGCGCCGAGCTTCGATTTCATGACCAGCGCGCGATCGAGGTCGACGACCTCGCGCTCGATCGTCATCGCCTTGCGCTCGTTCTCGCTCGCCATCATCGCGGCGGTGCGCAGGCGCTCGATCTCCTCGGCGCCGGTGCCGCGCGCCTTGTCGCCTCGGAGGAGCGCGCGGACGCCGCGGTGCACGACGAGATCGGGGTAGCGCCGGATCGGCGACGTGAAGTGCAGGTACGCCGTCGACGCGAGGCCGAAGTGGCCGATGTTCGCGACGTCGTACGCGGCCTGGCGCATCGCGCGGAGGAGCAGCATGTGCAGCACCTCGCGCTTCGGGTGCGCCTGGATCTTCTTCAAGAATGCGGAGAGCTTCTTGGGATCGGTCGCCTCCTCGAGGTCGAACTCGACGCCGAGCTCCTGGCACATCGTCGCGAACCGCTCGAGCTTCGCCGGATCGGGCGCGCCGTGATCGCGGAAGATCGTCGGCGCGCCGCGGTCGACGGTGAAGCGCGCGACGGTCTCGTTCGCGAGCAGCATGAGCTCCTCGACGAGGTGGTACGCCTTCGCGACGCCGGGGTCCTGCGCGCGCTTCACGACGTCGATCGGCGCCTTGGTCGCGGGATCGAGCACGACCTTCGCCTCGGGCAGCTCGAAGTCGAGCGCGCCGCGCCGCATGCGCTTGCCGCGGAGGATCTTCGCGAGGTCCCACGCGACCTCGAGCCCGCCCTTCAGCGCCTCCGCCTCGGGGCTCTCCGCGGGCTCCGTCGAGAAGCCGAGCGCGCGCGCGACGCCGGGGTACGTGAGCTTCGCGATCGAGCGCATGAAGCCCTCGACGAGCCGGTACTTCGTAATCTCGCCCGTCGCGTCGAGGTCGACCTCGAGCGCGAGGCAGAGGCGCACGACGCCCGGCAAGAGGGAGCAAAGGTTCGACGACAGCGCGCGCGGCAACATCGGGATCGCGCGATCGGGCAGGTAGATCGAGCAGCCCCGCGCCAGCGCCGACGCGTCGAGCTCGGTGCCCGGCCGGACGTAGTGCGACACGTCGGCGATCGCGATCCACGCCTTGTAGTTCCCCTCGTCGTCGCGCGTGACCCACACGGCGTCGTCGTGATCGCGTGCGTCCTCGGGGTCGATCGTCGGCAGCGGGATCGTCGTCAGATCCTCGCGGCCCTCGAGCGCTCCGGGGTCGACCTCGCGGCCGAACGCCTCGGCCTCGATCACGGCGGCGTGCGGGTGCGCCTCGTCTACGCCTTCGCGGAGGAGGATCTTCTCGATCTCGACCTCGGGATCGCCGACGGCGCCGAGCACGGCGTCGAGGCGACCCTCGGGGTTCTCGCCGGGGAACAGCGGATAGCGCGTGATCGTCGCGACCGCGGCCTCGCCGTCGTCGCCGTCGGCCCCGCCCTCGATCGGCGCGGCGAGCACGATGGGACCGCGGATGCGCTGGTCGTCGGGCTCGAGCCAGAGGCTCCGCCCGCGCTTGCGGAGCGTGCCGGGGATGCGCGGCGAGCGGCGCGCCACCACGTCGACGACCTCGCCCTCCACGCCGCGGTGCGACCTCGTGACGATGCGCACGCGCACGGTGTCGCCGTGCATCGCGCCGCGCATCGCCTCGGCCGGGATGTAGACGTCCGCGCTCTCGCCCGAGGCCTTTCCGCTCTTGTCGGGCGCGGCGGCGACGAAGCCGAAGCCGCGCGGGTTCACGCCGAGGATCCCCGTCATCTCGGCGCCGTGGCGCTCG
>DASYCF010001144.1:0-6474 GCA_036500365.1 Byssovorax sp. | reverse complement strand
ACGGCTGCGTCGTCAGCCCGTCGATGCCGGCGGAGGTCGCGAGCAGATCGTCGACGGTGCCGCCGTAGCCCGCGTCCTGCGCGAAGCCGAGGAACTCGCCGAGCACGGTGCTCGAGTTCAGCGGCATGACGCTCTTCTTCGCGTGCCCGGCCGGCAAGATCGTGTCGAGGTAGAACGCGGCCGCGTCGTCGATCTGGAAGAGCTCGCACTCGTCGTAGCCGGCCGCGCCGAACGCGGGCCACTCGAGGTTGATCGTCCCGAGGATCGGGATCGTCGTCTGCCCCTCGATGTACGCGTCGGGCTTGTTGCAGAGGCGCGCGCCGTGCGCGTCGTGGATGACCTGGAACGAGCGCTGGAGCAGCGAGCGGTTGTTGCCGTTCAAGGGTTGATGCCGGTTGACGAGCGACTGCGGCGGCGCCGTCGACGTGCCGCCGACCGTGGTGTTGAGCGGCGGCCCGTTGATGTCGTTCGGGTCGTACGTCATGAAGTCGCGGTACTTCGCGAACGCGGCGAGCGTGTCGCCCTCGTTCGCGCTCGTCTCTTGCTGCGACACGACGCTCGAGTCGGCGAGCGCGCCGAGGAGCTTCTGCGTGAGCCCGGGCCGCTCGACGATGCGCTGGAGGACCTGCGCCATCTGGTCCCAGATCGGGATCGTGTAATCGAGCGACGCCGCGGGCTCGGCGCCCTGCGCGGCGAGCGCGTCGTGCTGCGCGGAGATGTCGCGGATCTTGAGGAGCGCGCCGAGGAGCCGCGCGACGTCTTGCTCGTGGTTCTGCACGAGGTCCATCACGCCGAGGAGCAGCGCGTCGCTGTCGGGGTCGGCGAGCACCTGCCCGGCCGCGTGCGCCATGTCGACGAGGGGCGACTCGTCGCCGTTGAAGCCCGTGTACGCGAAGCAGCCGGGGCAGCTCTCGCCCGCGGGCTTGATCGCGTCGGCCGCGCCCGCCGCGTCGGCCGCGAAGTCGTACTGGAGCGGGATGCGGCGGCCGTAGAGATCGAACGCGCCGGCCATCGCGTACATGAGCGTCTCGTGCTCCTGCTGCCACGCGTCGGGGCCGCTCGCCTCCTTCGTCGAGTCGAGGAGCGGCACGAGGTGGCGCGCGACGGCGGCGAGCGTCGTGCGCGACGTGTCGATGTACTGATACTGGCTGTCGATCGGGCGGCCGTACGCGTCGACGTTGCCCATCTGCACGACGCCGGGGATGTCGAACGGCGGCGCGATCGTCACCGGCTGGCCCGAGCCGCCGAGGAATCGCCCCAGCGTGTCGACGTCGGCGTATCCGTCGTTGTTCATGTCGACGAACGGCGACGGCACGGTGCCCGTGACGCCCGGCTCGTTGCCGATCGGCACGACGAAGCCGCGCGCGTCGCGCCGCGCGATGAAGCGCGACGGGTCCGACGGCGCCTGCGCGTAGGCGTCGTCCTGATCGAGGAGGATCGCCTCGGCGACCTCGACGTCGGTGCGCGGGCGGTTCGGCTGTGAGGTCGACGCGTCGACGCGCAGCGGCGGGAGCTTCGAGATGAGCGGCCGCGACGCGAGCAGCGTCTGCTTCGACACCGACAAGAGCTGCTGGAGCACCGGCGACGCCGTGCCCGTCGGCCCGAGCACGGCCAGCGACGCCTTCGTCAGCGTGCGCAGGTTCGGGTACGCGAGCCCCGGCCGGATCGCGCCGAGCGCGACGTTGAACGGCCGATAGCCCTCGCGCGCCGCCATCGACGCGAGCGCGTTCAGCGCAGGTTGCGCCGCGTCCGCGCCGCTCGACGGCGCCGCGTGCCCGCCGAGCGCATCGAACAGGCGCCCGAGCGCGCGCGTCGACGCAGGGAGCAGCGGATCGCTCGACGGCAGGTACGGGTTCGACGTGTAGAGCGGCGTGATCTTCTGCAGGAGGTCGAACAGCGCGTCGTGCAGCGCGATCGTCTTGCCGGGGTTGTTCGGGTCGGCGATGCGCGGGTTCGGGAACGCGCTGTTGAACGCCTGCACGAGCTCAGAGCGGTGCGCGACCATCGCGTTCATCTTCGCGATCGAGAGCTGCCGCGCGGCCTTCGCCTGGGAGCTCGACGGCGGCGGCAGCACCGTCTGATCGACGGTCTGTCCGTAGCGACCGCTCGCGTCGAAGTGACAGACGTCGTGGAACGAGGCGCCGGACAGATCCTCCGGCAGCGAGCTCGCGCCGACGCGATCGCAGAACAGTCCGTAGATGTCGTCGCCGAGCGTGCCCTCGGGCTCGGGCACGCGCGTGCTGTCGAACGAGTTGCATGACCCGCACGCGATCGCGGCGACGCCGAGGAGCCCCACGCGGACGGACGCGGAGGCGAGTTTCGACAGCAAGGTCGTCGAGCGAAGCCGGCGGCTCTTCATGAAGCAGGTTCTCCCCGAGGCAAGGCCGCTACGCGCCGCCGAACGAAGCGGCTCGCAGCCCGACGAGATTAGAACAAGACCACCCGCGGCGGGGACCCGTCCCAAGAACAACGCGTCGCGTCAAACGTCGGTGCCCCAAGCCCGAGCCCGAGCCTGAGCCCGAGCCCGAGCCCGAGCCCGAGCCCGAGCCCGAGCCCGAGCCGAGCCCGAGCCCGAGCCCGAGCCCGACCCCGAGCCCGCGCCCGAGCCGAGCCGAGCCCGAGCCCGAGCCCGAGCCCGAGCCCGAGCCCGAGCCCGCGCCCGAGCCGAGCCCGAGCCCGCACCCGAGCCCAAGCCCGCGCCCGCGCCCGACCCCGAGCCGCGCGGCTCTTGCTAGGATGCGCCGCCATGAGTGACCACGCCTTCACGGCGATCATCCTCGCGGCGGGGCAGGGGACGCGCATGAAGAGCGCGCGTCCGAAGGTGCTGCACGAGCTCTGCGGGCGGCCGATGGTGCACTACGTCGTCGACGCGGCGCTCGCGGCGGGCGCCGCGGACGTCGTCGTCGTGGTCGGCCACGGGCGCGACGAGGTGACGGCCTCGCTCGCGAAGGGCTTCGGCGAGCGCGTGAAGACGTGCGTGCAGGAGAGGCAGCAGGGCACGGGCCACGCCGTCCGCTGCGCGCTGCCCGTCCTCGGCGACGCCGCGCGCGTGTTCCTCTTGTGCGGCGACACGCCGCTGCTCGACCCCGCTTCGCTCGCCGCGCTCGCCGCCGGCATGGGCGACGCCGCGGTCGCGATGCTCACGATGGAGGTCGTCGATCCCACCGGCTATGGGCGCATCTTGAGGGACGAGCGCGGCGCCGTCGTCGCCATCCGCGAGCACAAGGACGCGAACTCCGTCGAGCGCGCCGTCCGCGAGGTCAACCCGGGCGTCTACATCGCGCGCGCGCCCTTCCTCCGCGAGGCCATCGCGGCGCTCACGCCCGACAACGCGCAAGGGGAGCTCTACCTGACCGACGTGGTCGCGGCCGCGACGTGGGCGCCGGGCGGCGTCGTCTCGATGCCGGCGGACGCGGCGTCGCTCGTCGGCATCAACGATCGCGCGCAGCTCGCCGCCGCCGAGGACGTGCTCTACAGCCGCATCGGCGACGCGCACCGCCGCGCAGGCGCCACCGTGCGGACCAGCGCGCGGATCGATCACGGCGTCGTCGTCGAGGCCGACGCGGTGATCGAGCACGCCGTGGTCCTCCGCGGCGACACGCGCGTCGGCGCGGGCGCGCGCGTCGACGTGGGCTCGGTGCTGACGCACGTGGTCGTCGCGCCGTGCGCCGTCATCAAGCCGTACACCATCGGCGAGCGCTCGCGCATCGGCGAGAACGCGCAGATCGGGCCGTTCTCGCACCTCCGGCCCGAGAGCGACGTGCACGCGGACGCGCACGTCGGGAACTTCGTCGAGACGAAGAAGACGATCGTGCGGCGCGGCGCGAAGGCCAACCACCTCGCGTACCTCGGCGACGGCGACATCGGCGCGGGCGCGAACGTCGGCGCCGGCACGATCTTCTGCAACTACGACGGCTTCAAGAAGCACAAGACGACCATCGGCGAGGGCGCCTTCATCGGCAGCGACTCGCAGCTCGTCGCCCCGATCACGATCGGCGACGGCGCGTACGTCGGCACGGGCACCACCGTCACGAGGGACGTGCCCGCCGGCGCGCTCGCGATCGCGCGCGTGAAGCAGGAGAACAAGGAGGGCTACGCCGCCCGGCTCAAGGCGCGCCTCGCCGCCGCGGCGAAGCGGCCCACGGAGTAGCGGCGCCCGCGCGCCGGCCACGAGCTCTCGATGACGTTCCCCGCCGCCATCCAGGCCATCGACGAGTCCATCCTCGCGCGCGCGCGGGACACGCCGCCGCGCGTCGCCGACTTCTTCTGGGTGCTCACGAAGATCGGCGGGGGCTGGGGCCTCGTCACGGCCATCCCCTTCTTGTTTCGCGCGGCGACGCGGCCGTTCGCGGTGGGGCTCTTCGCGGCCGAGGTCGCGCAGAGCGCGCTCGTCACGCTCGTGAAGGAGATCGTCAGCCGTCCTCGGCCGTGTGACGCGCTCGGCTGGTGCCCGGCGGTGATCGTCTCGTCGCCCGGCGGCCCGTCGTTCCCGAGCGGCCACGCGTGCGGCACGTTCACGTTCGCCGTGTTCGTCGCGACGCTGTATCCGCGCCTCGCGATCGGCCTCTTGCCGCTCGCGGCGCTCGTCGCGTGGTCGCGGTGCGTGCTCTCCGTGCACTACCCGAGCGACGTCGCGGTGGGCGCGGTGCTCGGCTCGCTCATCGGCTATGGCTTCGCGAAGCTGTGTATCGGGAGGTTCGGCCGGCCGAACCTCCAGCCCGTCGCCCTCGACCGCGCGGGCGGGGCCCCGCCCTGAGCGCGACCCGCGCGCGGAGTCGCCGCGATCACACGGCGCGCGGGCCCGGAGGGAGCTCCGCCTCACGGCGCGCGAGCGCCGCCAGCATGCGCTCGCGCTCGACGCTGACCCCCATCATGATCGACCGCGTGAGCTCGGAGTGGTCCTCCATCACGTCGAGCAGATCCTCGCGGCGGACGGAGAGCGCGACGACGGGGGTGACGGCCGTCGCGGTCCACCCGCACTCGCCGAGGCCCGCCGCGCAGGCCCCGCCGACGATCTGACCGGGCCCGAAGCGCGCGACGATCTCGGGCGACGCGTGGCGGATCTCGACGTGCCCGCTCGCGACCACGAACACGCGCTCGCTGCGCTCGCCCTCGCGGCATAGCCCGCCGCCGGGCGCGATCTCCACCTCGTCGGCGACGGCGGCGATGCGCGCGATCGACTGCACGGTCGCCGCGGCGAAGAGGCCGGCGCCGCGGAGCAGGCGCATGCGCTCGACGACGTTGAGGCCCGACGTCGGCTGGCCGCGCGGCGCCGGCGGATCGAAGCCGCCGTCGGGCGGTGAGCCGACGCGCATCGTCCATAGATCCTCGCTCGTGCGGCGAAAGCCGGCCATCGCCACCTCGAAGTGATCCTCGAGCACGTCCCACCACTCCTCGGAGCGGAGGGCGAGCGCGCTCACGTCGGTCGTCGCGAACGCGTCGCGCGCGTGCGGCCGGTCGTGGAGCGCGTCGATGGCGCCGATCAGCGCGGGCGCCTCGAAGCTCCACGGCGGCTCGCCCGGCGCGCGGAGCTCGACGGAGCCGCGCACGAGGAAGACGATGTCGCGCGGCGGCGTCCCGCGCGCGTAGACGAGATCGCCCTTGGCGTAGCGCGCGTCGCGCATCGACCGAGCGAGCTGCGCCGCCGTCGCCGCCGTCGCGACGGGCATGAGCTGGCGCATGAACATCCGCCGCTCGAGCACGCCGAGCTCTTCGTTGTCCTCGCCGAAGCGTGACGAAGGCTCGGGCAGCGCCGACGTGCGCGCGAGGTCAGCCATGCGCCACCTGCGGGAAGCGGATCGACGCGGGCGCGCGCTCGAGCGACGACGCGACGGGCAGCGTGGGCCTCTTCACGAGCGCCGCGTCGACGCGCTTGAGCAAGCCCTGATCGTCGAGCTCGAGGGCGTAGTACGCGGCGACCGTCGCGAGGGTCTCGTCGCGATCGTCGATGAGCATCGCGAGCGCCTCCTCGCGCGTCTTCGGCGCCGCGCCGAGGAACCGCGCGCCGCGCGCGACGCGCTCCTCGTCCTGGAGGTCGTCGCCGAGGAGGCGCAGGAGCTCGCGCACGTCGGCGCGCGTCTCGACGACCTCGGGCTTGGCGTTGCGCTCGCGCGACGTGACCGACGTGAGCGCGTCGAGGAACTCGAGGGCCTGCGCGCGGAGGCGGCCGTCCTTCGAGCCGAGCGCCGAGAAGACGCCACGGAGATCCTCGGCGCGGTGGGCGATCTGGAGCAGCCGGAACGCGCGTTCGAGCGCCTGGCGTCGCTTGTCGGCGAGGAGGCCGAGGGCGAGCGCCTGCGCGGGCGACGCGTCGTCGAGGAGGCCCGGCGGCGACGAGGTGCGCGCGCGGTCGACGGCGGCGTGCGGCGCGGTGTCGTGCGTGCGCGGGCCGACGAGCGCGACCTCGAACGCGATGTCGCGCAGCGCCTCGACCAGGTTCTTTCGCACGACGACCTCGATGCGCGCCCGATCGAC
>DASYCF010001143.1:0-12742 GCA_036500365.1 Byssovorax sp. | reverse complement strand
ATGTGGTCGACCGGGTCGCCGACGCTCTGCTTCGCCTGGATGTAGTCGTTGAAGACGCGCGCGTAGTAGGCGCCCGCCTCCTCGTCGCGGAGGGCCTTCGCCTCGCCCGCGTCGGCCGCGCTCGACGCGGCCATCGTCTCGTCGACGGCGAGCGCCTCCTGGAAGCCGGCGCCGGTCGGCGCGCGTGACGGGCGGCCCTGGTCGTCGGTCTCGTCCTCTTGGACGCCGAAGAGCTGGTTCAGGAGCGAGTTGAGCCGGAACACGAGCCCGCCGAGCTCGGCGTGCTCGATCTGGAAGCGGAGGTCCGTGCGGCCGTTCATGATCGCGAGCAGGCCGTCTTCCATCTCGGAGATGGGGCGCTGGATGTAGCCGCCGAGGAAGAAGCCGCCGGCGACGACGAGGATGAGCCCGAGGATCGTGGCGCCGAGCGCGGGCCACAGCAGCGCCGCGATCATGCTCGCCGTCTGCGAGCGGGTGACCGCGACGACGAGCAGTCCCTTGCCGTCGCCGTAGCCCTCGAGGTCGTGCGCGGTGCCGGCCTGATCGTGCGGGAGGTTCTCGACGTCGACGCCCTGGCCCGTGGTGAGCGCCTGCGCCGCTTCCTTCGACGCGCCGACGGCGGCGAGCGCCTCGGGCGTGGAGTCGCGCGACTTGGCCACGACGTTGAGCGCGCCGCCGTCGCCCTTCACGGCGGCGAAGAGCATCTTGCCGCTCGTCTTGTCGGACACGTTCGACAGGCGCTCGTCGTTGATCGAGGTGCCGATGGCGATGGCGCCGATGACCTGGCCGCTGTCGCCGCGGATGGGCGCGTACGACGCGAGGTACTGGTCGCTGCGCTTCTGGTTCACCCAGACGTCGCTGCCGGTCGTGCCCTTGGCGATGGCGGCCTTGAGCGCGGGGTAGGTCGCGCCGAGGTCGTCGCCGCGCATGAGCGCGGAGCCGTTTCGGCCGATGACGACGCCGCTCGGGTCGAGCAAGACGATGAGCTGGAGGCTCATCGCGGCGAACTCGGGGTTCGACGCGGCGCTTTCGCGCAGCTTGTTCGCGACGGCGGTGGCGGCGTCTCCCTTGGCCTCTTGCGTGCCGAGCGCGAACGGCTCGCGCGCCGCAGGCGAGGTGCCCTGCGCGGCGAGCCAGCGCTCGAGCTGGAGGCCCTGGAGCTGGAGCTCGGCGGCGGCTGCTGCCTGCGCGCGCGTGGCGTCGCCCGGCGAGAAGCCATCCCCGAGCGTGGCGCGGGTGAGGGCGTACGAGAGCCCCCCCACCACCAACACCACGAGGGCGAATACGGCGATGATCTTTCCGCGCATATCCGCGCAGTCCTCCTTCGGGACATCCCCGGGGGCACGTTACCATCCGCGCGAGCGGCGCCACAACTCCCGCGCCGGTACAACCCGAGAAGATGACGATCGACGACGCAACGCCGCAGAAGCCGGGGACGCCGCGCGTCCTCGTCGTCGACGACCCCTCGTTCGATGCGCACGCGCCCCGCGGTTATCATCCCGAGCGGCCCGAGCGCCTCGGGGCGGCGCGGCGCGCGGTCGAGCGGGCGGCGGCCGGGGGCGCGCGGGTCGAGCGGCTCGAGGCGCGCGAGGCGACGTTCGACGAGATCGCGCGCGCCCACGACGCGGCGTACGTCGAGGCGTTCGTCGCCCTCGACGGCAAGCAGGGCGCGATCGACGCCGACACCTACGTCGCGCCCGGGTCGGTGCGCGCGGCGAGGCGGGCGGCGGGCGGCGCGTGCGCGCTCGTCGAGGCGCTGCTCGCGGCGCCGGCGAACGAGGCGCGCGGCGTCGCCCTGCTGCGGCCGCCCGGGCACCACGCGACGCGCGCGCAGGCGATGGGCTTCTGCCTCCTCCACAACGCCGCGATCGCGGCCGCGCACGCGCTCGAGCGAGGCGCCGAGCGCGTCGCCGTCGTCGACTGGGACGTGCACCACGGCAACGGCACGCAGGACATCTTCTGGCGCGATCCACGCGTTCTCTACGTGTCGCTCCACCAGTCGCCGCTCTACCCCGGCACCGGCAGGGTCGACGACGTGGGCGAGGGCGAGGGCGCGGGCTTCACCGTGAACGTGCCCCTCGCCCCGGGCGCGACGCGCGCCGTCTACGACGAGGCGTTCGACGCCGTGGTCGTGCCAGTGCTCGAGCGGTTCGCGCCCGATCTCGTGATCGTGTCGGCCGGCTTCGACGCGCACGCGCGCGACCCGCTGGCGGCGATGGAGCTCGACGACGCGGCGTACGGCAGCATGGCGCGCGCGCTCGGCGGGGTCGCGGCGAGGAGCGCGGGCGGCCGCGTCGCGCTCCTCCTCGAGGGCGGCTACGACCTCGGGGCGATCGAGGGCTCCCTCGCGGAGTCGATCGCGGCGATCGTCGGGCAGCGTGAGCCCGAGCCCGACGTGCTCTGGAGCGACGCGCGGCCCGGCGTCGTGAGCGCGGAGCACGCCGACGAGATCGCGCGGGCGCGAACGGTGACGGCGCGGCGCTGGCGAATCTGACGGCGCGCCGCGCGACCCCCGTTGCCGGCCGCCGCGGCCGTGCGGTATGGTGCGCGAGCATGTGGCGCACGGCGTCACGCGCGTGGTGGGTATAGCTCAGTTGGTAGAGCACTGGATTGTGGATCCAGGTGTCGCGGGTTCAAGCCCCGTTACTCACCCCAGGCCAAGTCACCGGAATCGCAGTAAAAAGGCGCTGAACCCCAGCCCGGTAGCGGGCGCCGCAGCCGGGCCGAGTGGGCCAGAAGTGGGCCACCCTGACCCGCCGATCGGCGACGCCGCGCTCGAGCGCGCTCTCGCCCTCGCGGCGGAGGCCGGACGTTTCGACGTCGTGGCGAAGCTCGCCGACGAGCTCCACGCGCGCCGGCTCGCCGCGTCGAACGTCGTCTCGCTCCGCCGAAAGGCGTGAGCGGCTGCTCGTGCTCTCGACCACGCGTCGAGGGCACCGGCGGTCGCAGCACGCGGACCGAGGAGACGAACGAACATGTCGAAGAGCAACACGTCGAAGAGCATCGTCAAGAACAGCACCGCGCTCGTCGCGCGCGACCGTCAACGCGAGGCCGCCATCCGTCGGATGAAGGACTGCGAGCTCATCGCCTCTGAGGCCGTGAGGCGCGCCGCGCGCGCAGAGCAACGCGTCAAGGTCGCCGGGGCTGCCGCCAGCGAGGTGCGGAGGCTCATCGGGGAGGTGTACCGCCGTCTCGACAAGCACGAGCTCGCTGTTGCGCGCCTCGATCGATCCGCGGGACGGCTCGACCGCATCGTGTGCGACATGCCCCAAGCGATCGCGGCGATCGAGCAGACACGGGCGGGAGCGACGTGACTACCGCTTGGGGAAAGGGATGGTGGTTTGCGCCTTGAGGTAATCGCTGGGGACCGCTGTGATGAGCCCCGCTTGGTTAGCCATGGCGCGCTGCGCCGTGTCGGTGCTGACGAAGACGTGCGCGCGATGGCGCACGGCGCACGCGACGATCATCGCGTCGTAACGGATGTAGTTCTTCGGCTGTGCCGTCCCTTCCCTGTGATCGAGGTGCACCTGCTGAGGCAGCTTCTCCGCGAGTCGCCGGGCAGCGTCGGCATCGAAGGCGACGAACTCGATCTGACTCATGAGGGGCCGCTGCTCCTTCGGCGGTCGTCGGAGCAGTTCAGCAAGCGTCGGAGCGGCAATCATCACCCGCGACCCCTTGCGAACCATGGCCTCCAAAAAGGCCCGTGACGCCGGATCCTCAGTCTTCCTGGCGGGTCGCAACGCCGGGATCAAGACGGAGGAATCCACGAGGGCGCTTACAGGCAGTCGTTCCGCGTCGATGGCGTCGACCCCATGCTCAGCGGTCAAGGGCAGTCCTTTCGTCAGACCAGTCGGCCGCGCTTTCGGCGAACCACCTACGCAGGGTCGCAACGGGCTCTCCGTTGGCTGGGACGATGGCGATCTCGACGATCAATGCCTCAACGATCGTACCCTCCGCATCCCGTCGGTACTTCATGCCGATGTCCACCGGGCCGTAGAGATGGGCGCCGAGGCGCCGCGCCTGTTCCTCGGTGACCGTCGCCTTGAAGCCAGCGGGTTCGCTACCGCTCCTGAAGTGCGCAACCGGTTTCTTGCCGCCGACCTTGACCGTCACCGCGCGCAGTTCGGACAATGACCACGGGCGATTGCTGACGTGTCGCGACGGTCCGCGCAGCGGCGCTTCCCACTTCCCGATCCTGACCGACGGCCGCTGATCTTCGGGTTGGGTGTGGACGGCGCGTCGGAGCGTCTGCACAAGCACGTCGCCGCCCTCGACGATGGCCAGGGTGCCCTCGATCATGCGCTTCGCGCGTTTCCCCGCCCGAAGTGCCTCGACGTTGCTGGTCGGGATCGACAGCACCGCGGTGCACTTATCCTTCACGTCGAGGCCCTGGAGCGAGAAGCTCTCGTTCTTCTCGCGCGCGACCTTGACCAGCAGCGTGAACCACGCGCGCGCCAAATCCAACACCGCGAGGGTGTCGACGGTCTTCGGCGACGAGGCAGGCCCGATCTCGAAAAGAATCGGCGCGCGGGTTTTCCGACGGCGCGCGACCATGCACCAGTCTACCGCGGGTCAGCGCTAGGCGCGCCGCCGATCGTGAGCACCCGACCGCGCCGCCGACGTAGTGGACGCGGCGAGCGACAGCGCGGCCTCGAGGTCGCGGATCACGGCGTCGAGGCGCTGGTCAGCGCCGGCGTCGCGCATGGCCCTCGCCGCCCCGACGAAGGTCGCGAACCGCTTCGGTCGGAAACGGCTCGACGGTCACGGACGGCAGCCTCGATGCGCTCCGTCGCGGCGTCGACGCGCGCGCGTCGACGCGGCCGTCAGTACGGCCGGAAGCCGCTGAACACGACCGAGCTGTTTCCGGTGCAAAGCGTGAACCCCGCGGGAACCAGAATGCGCATGCCGTGGATCTCGTAGTTGATCCCGTTCAACGTGTGCGCAACCGTCATGCCGGGCTGGGTGCAGTCGGTGCCCGGCACGATGGTCATCGTGACGCTGCCGCCGATGAAGTCGGTCAGCACGAACGGTCCGGCGATCGCCGCGCTATTTGCGTCGGCCGCAGCCGTCACCATGCGCGAGGCGTCGCTGTCCGCCGTCACAACCTGGAGCGGTCCGGCGACCTGTACGGGGCCGGCAAGCTGAACGGGCTGCGAGCAGCACGACGAGGCGCCGGTGCCTGCCGACGCGCTCGCCGTCGCCCCGCCGCTCCCACCCGCGCCGACGGTCGCCGAGCTCCCGCCGGTGCCGCCCATCATGCCGCCCGTGCCCGCGACGACGGACGGCCCCGGACCGACCTGCGTCGAGGTCGTCGGCCCGTGCGACAGCGACCCGCCGGTGCCGTTCGCGGTGGTCGGTGGGGATGCGCCGCCGCCCGACGGGTCGGGGCCGACGGCGATCGAGTCGCCTCCGCAGGCGGCGACGGCGAACAGAACGACGAGGGGCGAGAGCGTGTTCGTGAGCATGGGACCTCCGAGGCCCATCGTAGGCGAGCCCGCGCCGTAGACGCGACGAGCCCGCGCGATCGCGGCGCGGCGATCGAACCTTCACGGGCCGGCGCTCGCGAGGACGGCGAGCAGCTTCACCACGTAGCCGTAGAAGCCTGAGAAGAGCAGCAACCCGGCGTGCGCATCCGCCATCGTGATTTCGGCACCAGTTGGATGCCCGGCGGCGTTTCGCGCGAGACGCGCGTGGTCAAAAATCGCCGCGAGCCGGCGATCGATCGCATCGTCGAGCGGCCTGGGGACGATGCTGGGCTTCGCAGTCAGGATCTCGCGCACCTCCGCGAAGACGACGGAGATCGGCGTTGGGGCAGGCGCAGCGAGCATCTTGCCGAGCCGCGTACTGTGTCCCGTCGCCGCTCGGCCAGCATCAGGACGAGCCTCTCGCAGGCGCACCCGAGCATGACGACGGACGCGCGCGGGAGCTCGGCTCGCCAGGCAGCGGCCGCCTCGGCGACGTACGTCAGCACCACATGATCGGGCGACGGCGCTGCCACGCGGATCGCTGCGATGAAGCCCGACTCGTCGTGCGGCGATGGTTCGTGGCGCGCGAGCACGCGCCGCCCGAAGTCAGTCAGGTAGCTGCTCGGCGGCCCGTTCGAGTGTCCGCCAACGATGGCGACGATGCCGGCGCGCCCGAGCGCTGCCCAGTGCTCACCACAGACGCGCCACGCGGCCTGCTTGTCATCGTAGTCGCGGATCTCCTGCTCGCTGACGTACTCGGCGATCCACGTCGACGGATTGCAGCCGTTCACGGGAAAGCGCTGGCACGTCTTCGCGTCGAGGCCGCGAACGAGTTCGTGGAGCCGCTCTTCCGTCAGCATGCGGCCAGCGTTCGCAGGGCCGACGCGCGCGTCAACCGCCGGCTCTCATGGTCCGGGCGGGGCGCGACGGATGACGCTCGCGCGCCGCGTCTCTTGAAGCACGTGCGCGACCGCCGGCCTCTCGTCCTCCTCGTCGTCCTCATCGAGCGGCGGCGCGTCCGCGTGGTACCGCGCCTGCCCGCCCTCGATCCGCTTGTGGATACGGCCGGCCTCGACGAGCACGCGGAGCGGATCGATGACGTCGACGGTGCGGACGCCGATCGCGTCGGCGAGCTCGCGGGCGCTGTAGGCGGCGCGCGCCTCGACGAACAGGCGGAGCCGCTCGACAAGGCTCGACGCAGCGGCCGGCGTCACCGCGGCGGCCACGCCCGAATCGGGCAGCGTCGGCTGCTCCTCAGGCGCGCGCGGGGGCGGCGTCGAGGACTTCTCGAGCCGCCGCAGCTTCGGCGGCACGACGCTCGAGGGCAAAGGCGCCGCGGTCTGGCCCACACCCGGCGGCTTCGCCCGCAACCGCGGAGGGCGTGCCGTGACCGGCGGCGACCGGGCCGCGGCTACCCTCGCCGCCTCGATCTCCTCATCGGCGACGACTCGGACGAGGGCGACGATCTCCGTGCAGAAGTTCGCAATGACGTTCTCGATATCGCGCTCGATCGACATCGATTACTCGTGTCGCAGATGCCCGCCCAGCTGTCAACGTTCGCCGCCCAATTCCCCGCGACTATGGGAATACGACGTTGGACTGCCGCAGACACTCGCCGAATACTACATCACGCTCAATCCACCACGCATTTGTATCGATCTTGTCGCGCCCAAACAGTTGGTTACCATCAATCACTGGAGACCGTTCAAGCTTGGGCTGGTAGTCTGGGTTGACCAACTTGTACTCTGACGCGGTCCGCGAATCCGTAAACCTGACCGCAAGCGCTTGCATGCGACTGCCCTTCTCTTGCAGCTCCGGGTCGAGGACGAAGTATGTCTTGGTGTGCATGAGCTTCCGCAAGCGATCCAAGTCAATAGCAGGCGGTGACGTAAGTAATGACAGATCGCACCGCGAAATCGCTTCCTGCATTTCGCGATTGCGCAGGTATGCAACGAACTCTGGATCGTTCGCCATGCCGCTCGTCTCCAACTGCCCTGCGCCGACTTGTCCGCTCAAGGTCCGCACTCGCCCGATGTCGGCGGACAGGTCTTCTGCCGTCCGTGAAAGGAGGACCAGTTGCGTGCTCTGGTCGTTAATCTCCTCATATACATAGGCGATCGCTAACGTCTCGATGACAATGCAAACCACGAGCGCGCTCAGTCGCCAATACAACCGACTGAGGCCCCGCCTGACCTCCGCAAGCTGCTCCGCTGAGGCGGTGGTCACGGCGTAGACCCAGGCGCCTTCGGCTCCGCACTGCTCGCTGGCGGAGCCTGCCTGCGCAGATCGCGGATATCGTCGCGCGCCTTCTCGACGTTATCCCTAACCTTATCGACGTTTTCTTTGACAGCCGCGACGGAGGCAGAGAGTCCTGCCACCTGACTTCCTACGGCGGCGGTGTTGTCCTTCACCTTGTCCAGCTGCATGATTTCGTACCCGCCGATGATTACGAGCAGGCCGCCGAAGAACGTCAAAACGACGACGAGCAGGCGGACATTCACGATCTTCTTCAGAATCTGCTCGACAGCATCCTCAGGTTCCGCCGCTCCACCGCGATTTCCCTTAGCCACAATCCCCTCCGAAGCCTGGCTTTGCCCTACCGGCAAGTATCGGTAGAAGTCGCGCCGTCCGTCAAGGGCGGCGACCTCACCCCATTCGGGCGATGACGCCCGTTCAGTCGCCGCCGCCGTGCCCACGCCGGTCGACGTTGACACAGTCGACTGTGTCACCCCGTGCCGCCGACCATGACGGCCGCGTCACGGTGAGACGGTGTCTTACAAATCGTCATCGCCGCAGCCGTTTCGCCGTTGCGCGTTGCGATCGGCGTCGCCATCATCCGGCTCATGGGCATCAAGGGCGTGCCGCAGACGAACGGCGTCAGCATCACGTTCCGCCTCGAGGCGGAGCTCGCCGAGCGGCTCGACCACCTCGCCGCGCATCTCTCCGAGAAGGCGGGCGGCGTCGAGGTCAGCCGCAGCGCGGCGCTTCGGGCCGCTCTCGTGCACGGCATCGAGATGCTCGAGAGCGACAAGCCCGCGAAGAAGCGGCGCTGAGAACGAAGCGGGCCGACGGCGCTACCAACGCCCCGGCCCCGGCCGAACCTGTTGAGGAGGAACGACGTGAAGAACGTAGCGCAGAAGCCCGCGCAGAGCGGGCCCGAAGCGACGGGAACGATCGAGGCGCGCAACGGCCGCTGGTATGGCCGCGTTCGCATCGGCGGCCGCAAGCGTTCGCCGTGGATCCCGCTCGGGAGCACCAGCGAGACGAGCGAGGCGCGCGCCGCGGAGAAGCTCGCCGCCCTCGTCGAGACGGGTCAGAAGAACGGCAACCTCGCCGAGCTCATCGATCGACTGCGCGAGCGCACTGGGATGCGCGGACGCACGACGATCGCCACGGCGGCGCCCGCGGCGCTCTCGGTGAAGGATCTCGGCGAGGCGTGGACGAGCGGCAAGCTGTTCAAGGAGCACGGCGCGATCAACGGCCTGAAGGTGAAGAAGTCGGCCGCCGAGGACACGTACCGGCTGCGCCGCTGCTACGCGGTCCACACCCGCGGCGCGCAGGGACCGACCTTCGGCGCCCTTGCCGTGGCTGACGTCACCGAGCAGGACGTCGAGGCGGTGATGGCCGCGGCGCCCGCGACGTGGCGCGCGGCGACCCGGGTGCAGCGTTACGCCGTCCTGCGCCGCGTCTTCGACCTCGCCATCGTGCCCTGCCGCGTGCGCCGTGACAGCCCCGTCTCGAAGTACATTCGGCCCGCGAAGGGCGGCGGGAAGCTCTTCTCGTACCTCTACCCGGCGGAGCTCCTCGCGGTGCTGAAGCGCAAGACGATCCCGCTCGGCCGCCGCGTGCTCTACGCGCTCGCCATGTACACGGGCCTTCGCAAGGGCTCGCTCTTCGCGCTCACGTGGCGCGACGTCGACCTGACGAACGGCGTCATCCGCGCGCTCGTCACGAAGAACGACGAGCCGCAGTCGTTCGGGCTCGAGTTGCTTGGCCTCGTCGACGTGCTGTCACGCTGGCGCGCGCACCTCGGCAAGCCCGACATCGACGCGCGCGTCGTGTGCGCCGCCGACATGCTGCCAGCCGAAGCCGCGGCGAGGCTGCGCGCGGACCTCCAGCTCGCCGGCGTCGCGCGGCCCGAGCTCTTCGACGACACGAACCCGAAGGTCGAGCCGCTGCGCTTCCACGACTGCCGCGCGAGCTTCGTCACCTGGGCGAAGCGGCCGTCCCTTTCCCGATCACACGAACGCGATTCCCGATCTCCCCGGGCGCCAGGCGACGACGGTTCGGGTGGGCCCAAAGGTGGGCCCCGCTCACGTGGAAACGCGCACTTGGACGCGATGAAATCCGCTCAAAACGCCGACGACGACGCGTTTCCGGCCGCTCCGCGCGAGGAGCCGGGCTTGTGGATCCAGGTGTCGCGGGTTCAAGCCCCGTTACTCACCCCAGGCCGCGGACCGCGTCACGAGGGCCTGCCGGCGAGCATCGCGCTTGCCTGACGACGGACACCTCGGACCGCTGAAGGGATGAAGGCCGCCGCCGATCGAGCCTTCGTCGCGCTCGTCGCGGCGCTGACGGTGCTCGCCGCCCTGCCGCTCTGGCTGACGCGCATCCTGCCGATGCAGGACTACCCGCAGATCCTCGTGCTCGCGCGCGCGTACGGGGCCGCGAGCGACCCGGCCTCGCCGTTCTTCGGCACGTACACGACCGGGTTCCCGCTCGCGCCGCTCGCGTTGCCCATCCTGCTCCTGCGCGCGCTCGGCGCCGCGTTCGGGCTGGAGACGGCGGGCAGGCTCGCGTGGACCGCGTACATGATCGCGCTGCCGCTCTGCGCGCTGCGCCTCCTCCGCGCGCTCCGGCACGATCGATGGGCGGTGCTCCTCGTGTTCCCGATCGCGCTCTCGAGCTGGGTGTCGGGCGGCTTCTTCGCGTTCGCGACCGCGGCGCCGCTCGTCGTGCTCGGCGTCGCGCTCTCGGTCGAGTGGCTCGAGACGCCGTCGCGTCGCCGGGGCGCCGCGCTCGCTGCCTTGCTCGTCGCGCTTCATCTGTGGCACGCGCTCGCGTTCGCCGAGCTCCTGTTCGACTTCGGCGTCCTGTGGCTGCTCGTCCGAATGGACGACGTGCGCGCGCGGCTCTCCGCCCTCGCGCCGCTCGCGCCGTCGCTCGCGCTCTTCGCGGCGTGGGCGCTCACGACCGTCGTCGGGCACGCCGCCGGCGCCCAGCCCGCGGTTTGGGTCGCCCTCCGCGACAAGGCGACGGGCTTCTTCGCGTACGTCGTGCCCGAGGTGCCGATCGCGACGGGCGTCGCGATCGCCCTCGCCGTCGTCCTCCTCGCCAGCGCGGCAGGCGGCGCGGTCGCTCGGGCGCGCGGGCTGCGCCCGGCGAACGTCGAGACCGCTGCGACCGCTGCGTTTCGCGTCGAGAACCCCGCGCTCTGGCTCGCGCTCGGCGCGCTCGCCCTGTACGCCGCGCTGCCCGAGAGCTGCCTCGGCGTGCAGGGCATCGACAACCGACACCCGTGGTACGCGGCGCTCTTCGCCGTCGTCGCGTGGCGGCCGCCGCGGCGGGCCGTCGTCGCGCGCGCGCTGGTCGCGGCCGCGGTCGTCGCGAGCGCGGTCGTGTCACTCGACTTCGCGCGACGCTTCACGGCGTTCGATCGCGAGAGCGGCGGCGCGTCGCGGCTCGTCGATCGGCTCGCGCCCGGCCAGACGCTGCTCGCGCCGACGCGCGGCGGTCTCTCTACGTCGATGCCGGGAAGGCCGCTCGTCGCGATCGAGCAGTACGCGTCGATCCGCGGCGGCGGCCTGCCGAGCTCGTCGTTCGCCGGCTACGGCTTGAACCTGGTGCGCTACGTCGGCGGCATGAACCCGATGCCGGGGCTCATCGTCGGCTGGCTCGAGAGCCCCGCGCTCACGCGCTACGACGCCGTGCTCCTGCGCGGCCCGAACCCGGCCGTCGCCAAGCGCGGTGACCGCTTGCGCGAGATCGCGAAGGACGGCGAGTGGACGCTCTACGCCGTCTGCGGCAGCAAGGCGCGGCCATCGTGCCCGTGAGCTCGACGCGATCACCGTCACGCGCGCGCGTCACGGTCGTCGGAGCTCGATCACGCGCGGGGATCGCCGAGACGTCGAGCGCGAACGCGGCGAGGAACGCGACGCTCGCGCCCGTCGCGGCCGCGAGCAAGGCGGCGCCGACGGCGACGCGGCCTGGCGTCGGCCGCGCGAAGAGCCGCGCGAGCGCCGCGCTGCCGAGCACGCCGAGCGCCACCGACGCGATCGTCGCGAACTTCACGATGTCGCCCGTGCCGACGAAGCGCACGCCGTTGACGACCACGAGCGAGCCGGCGGCGAGGAGGCCGAAGAGGACGCGACCGCGCCGCGCGAGGACGAGCCCGGCGGCGCCGAGCGGGAGGAGCACGCCGAACGTCTTCGCGTTCCACACGAGCGTCGCGGCGAGCGCGCCGGCGTAGCCCGCGTGGAGATCGACGCGGAGCGGCGGCATCGCGTCGGCGCCCGCGAAGAAGCCGCCCGCGAGCCGCGCGGCGACGAGCGAGAGCGCCCCGACGACGACGATCACCGCAGCCCGGAGCGCGAGCACGAGCCCGAGCGCGAAGAGCCGCGCGGCGCGGCTCGGGGGTCGACGCTCGCAGACGAGCAGCGCAGCCGTCGCCGCGAGCGTCAGCCCGAGCGCGAACGGGTGCTGGAAGAAGTACGACGCGACGGGCGCGTTCACGGCCTGCTCGCCGACCCCGCACGCGACGAGCACGCCGTACCAAACGGACGGCCCCGGTCGGTCGCACGCGAGCGGTACGCCTCCCGCGAGCAGCGCGAGGGCGGGCGTGATCAACGCGGACCGGCGCCCGACGAGCCGCGCGCCGAGCGCCCAGAAGAGCGACCACGCGACGCACCAGAGGCCGAGCGTCGCGAGATCGATCGCCGCGCCGAGCTGCACCCGCGTGAGCGCGGTGACGCACGCCGTCAGCAGATCGAAGCCGTAGTGGTAGCGGAGCGGCACGTCGGGCATCGCGAGGTGACGCGGCGGGTAGACGCCGCTCTGGAGCGCGGCCGGGATCGACAGGTGCCCGGTGAACCCGATCTCGTCGTGGAACCAGAAGCCGAACGCCGCCGCCGCATCGATCGCTCGCGGAGCGCGAGCGCCGCGCCGGCGACCGCGAGCCCGATGGTCGCGACCGGGAGGCCGACGCCGAGCGAGCCCAGGGCGCTCGACGCCGCGTGCACCGCCGAGAGCCAGAGCGTGAGCGCGAGGGGCGCCGGCAG
>DASYCF010001142.1:0-1519 GCA_036500365.1 Byssovorax sp. | reverse complement strand
TCGACGCGTCGGGCGCGAAGGGCTTCAAGGTGTACGTCGCCGGCGGCCTCGGCTCGACGCCCGAGATCGCGCACTTGTGGAAGGAGTTCTTACCCGCGCGCGAGCTCCACGCCGCGTGCGACGCCGTGGTGAACGTCTTCTTCCGCGACGGCGAGCGCAAGAACCGGAAGAAGAACCGCCTCAAGTTCCTGCTCCGCAAGATCGGCGAGGCGGAGTTCCTGCGGCGCATCGACGAGGAGCTCGCGCGCGTCTCGGCCGACAAGGGCGACGCGCTCGCCGCCGAGCTCGACGCGCAGCTCGCGAGCTTCGAAGAGAACGAGCCTCCGCCGCCCGAGGCCGCAGGCGACTCGCTCGGCGACGCGGCGTTCTCGCGCTGGCGCCGCACCAACACGCTCGCGCAGATGCAGCGTGGCTACCGCGTCGCCACGGTGAAGCTCCCGCTCGGCGACGTGACCAGCGAGCAGCTCCGCGCGCTCGCCGCGGCCGCGCGCGCGTACGGCAACGGGGAGGTGCGCACGACGAACACGCAGAACTTCGTGCTGCGCTGGGTGCCGGAGGGCAAGCTCGCCCAGCTGCACCGCGCGCTCGGCCTCGTCGGCCTCGCCGAGCCCGACGCCGGGCACATCACCGACGTCGTAGCGTGCCCGGGCGGCGACTACTGCACGCTCGCGATCACGAAGAGCATGGAGGTCGGCGCGCGCATCCGCGAGCACCTCGTCCCGACGGGCAACCGCGCCGAGGCGGACGACGTGGTGCGCCAGATCGGCGACTTCGACATCAAGATCAGCGGCTGCCCGAACTCGTGCGGGCAGCACCACGTCGCCGACATCGGCATGACGGGCCTCATGATCAAGGGCAAGGACGGCGTCGAGCGGCCGCACTATTCGCTGCGCGTCGGCGGGGGCTGCGGGCCGAACGCGAAGATCGGCGATCGCCTCGACGGCCGCGTGCCCGAGGAGGAGACGCCGCGCGTCGTCGCGAACATCGCGAAGCACTACGTCGCCGCGCGCAACGTCGGCGAGTCGTTTCGCGAGTTCGTCGATCGCGTCGGCGCCGCCGAGCTGACGAAGGTCGGCTTCGCGGGCCTCGAGGCCGTCATCTGATCGCGAGGGCGGTCGCCGTCGCCCTGTTCGCGGCGTCGTCGTTCGGCGTCGCGGCGTGCGACAGCGCGCGGCCGCCGCGCGAGCGGGGCCACGAGACCTCGATTCGAGGGCCCGGCGTCGCGGCGCGGATCGGCATCGAGCGGCCGCCGATGGCGCTGCCGCCCCCGCCGGCGCCGCGCGCGAGCACGCTGCTCACGACCTCGCCGCTCGGCTTCAGGCGCCTCGTCGCCGACGGCGACGACGTGTGGGCCCTCGAGACGCTCGCCGAGCGGCCGGACGACGGCTGCGCGCTGGTGCACGTGAAGACGCACGGCGCCGTGGAGCGGCTCGCGACGCTGAAGGGCGTGGGCTTCGACCCTCGCCCGACGCGCGCGTTCGTCTGGGTCCGCGCGGGCGGCGCGCTGCAACGGGTCGCG
>DASYCF010001141.1:0-10532 GCA_036500365.1 Byssovorax sp. | reverse complement strand
CGCCCGGCGGCGCCGACGCCGCGAAGGGCCTCGCGCTCGCGAAGAAGGGCGACTGCGTGCGTGCGGTGCCGCTCCTCGAGCAGGCGGAGCTCACGCGGCACAAGCCGTCGACCGCGTACGCGCTCGCCGGCTGCTACGTCGCCGAGGGGGACCTCCTCAAGGCCGCGGACATGTACCACGCCGTCGCGGGCGAGAAGGCGTCGAGGGCCTGGCGGCGCGACGACGCGAACGCCCACGCGCAGGCCGTCAAGAAGGCGAAGGAGATCGACGCGCGCATCCCCACGCTGCGCTTCGAGCCCGACGGCGACTACGAGGACATTGTCGTCGAGATCGACGGGAAGGTCGCGAAGGACACGTCGACCCCGCGGCAGATGGTCGCCGACACGAAGGTCTCGATCGTCGCCCGCGCGAAGGGCATGAAGACGCTCCGCGACTCCTTCGTGCTGCACGAGGGCGAGCGCCGCGCCTTCGTCCTCCGCTTCGAGCCGCTCGCGCGGAAGGGCGGCGGCGTCGTCGCCGAGGGCGACAAGGCCGACGACGACAAGAAGGACGACGCCGACAAGGACAAGCCGAGCGAGGATCCGACCAAGCGGCCGAAGTGGATCGCCCTCCGCTACCGCGGCGTCATCCTGCCGAAGTTCATCGAGAACATCTTCGTCGACGGCGGCCGCGAGATGTTCGTGCCCGGCGTCGGCGTCGCGCTCGGCATCCCGGCGGGCAGCGTCGACGTCGTGACGAGCCTCACGTACATGAACTTCAGCCTGTCCGACACGCCGTTCAAGGGACCGAGCGCGCCCGACACCGAGTGGGAGATCGACCGCAGCACGCTGCAGGCGCTGCTCGTCGAGGTCGACCTCACGTGGAGCATCCCGCTCGACTCGGCGAAGGACTGGAACGTCCGCCTCGGCGGCGGCCTCGGCGTCGGCTGGGCGTTCGCCGGCGAGCTGTATCGAAACCAGGCGTACCCGGTGAACGGCAAGCCGGGCGATCCGTACACGTATTTGAAGTGTCAGGGGCCCAACAACCCGCGCGGCACGTACCGCTACTGCAACAGCCTCGACAAGGACGCGAAGTTCTACAACGGCTACGCGGACCCCTCGTGGTTCAGCGGCGGGCTCAAGCCGACGATCTACCCGTGGGCGGTCGTGCCCGAGGTCGGGCTCTCGTGGCGCTTCACCCCGCGCGCGGCGGCGGAGCTGACGACGGGCTTCTCGCTCACCGGCTTCCTCTTGAGCGGCGGCGTGAAGCTCTACCTCTGACGACGACGCCGACGAGCGCGCGCCGCGAGCGCGGCCGCCGCGAGCGCGCCGAGGCCCACGCCGTCGATCGCGCCGGGGGGCGAGAAGGCGCAGTTCGTCTCGGGCTGGTCGTTCGCGCACTCGGGCGCGAAGCCGTGCCGCGGGATGCCCGTGCACGCGCCGTCCGCGCCGCGGTCTTGCGGGTAGACGGTGCAGATGCCCGCGAGGTCGGCGGGGGCGAGCGACCGCATCGACACGCCGGGCTGGTAGTACGGCGCCATCGTCGCGTCGGCGTCGACCGTGTCGTGCGCCATCCCGAGGAAGTGCCCCGTCTCGTGCGTGAGCACGGACTGGAGGTCGGTGGCGCTCGGCGGGTCGTCGGTCGAGAACGTGTTGTTCGCGCTGTTGACCTCGATGTCCGCGTCGTAGATCGCGCCGGTGTTCGTGTCGTACGTGACCGTCGTCAGCGCGATCGTGTCGGTCGTGCCGTCGTCCGGGTACGGCCACTTGTCGTCGCGGAACATGAGCACGTTCGCGTTGCCCGCGTGCTCGTTGTACTCGACGTGATCGCAGGTCACCGTGCCGAAATCGAGCAGCTGGATCGTCGGCGACGACGTCCCGCACGCGGCCGACGTCCAGGCCGAGAACGAGGCCTGGAGCACGGTGCGCGCGGTCTCGACCGAGACGAAGCGCGAGCCGTCGCGCTGGATCGCGAAGCTCACGCACGGCTGCTGCCACTGGAGCGCGACGCCGCAGTCGTCGGACTCGGCGGGCGTGCAGACCTTGCCCTCGTCGCCGTCGCTGCAGACGCTCGATCGGCAAAAGGCGCGCGCGTCGGCCGCGCAGGCGAGCGCCGCGAGGGCGAGCGCGGCGGCGACGTGAGCGGGCCGCATGGAGCAAGCAAAGCGAATGCGCGGCCCGCGCGCAAGGCTCGTCGCGCCGGGGCCGCCCGGCGACCGGCGACGGCGGCGGAGAACGGCGCGAATCGCGGGCTAAGGGCGGCGCGCCAGCGCGACGGCGCGCCCGAGCTTGCGCCCGACGACGCCCTCGATCGCGGCCCAGAGCTCGTCGCCCGTCTTGGTCGCGATCCATCGGCCGTCGGCCGCGAGGTCGAAGTGCCAGGCCGAGCGCTCGGCGGCCATCCAGATCTGGCGCGCCGCGCGGTGGCTGTTGACCACGTACTTCGCGCCGTCGGCGAACTCGAGCGTCAGGATGCCGCTCTCGAGGTCGACCTCCGGCCCGTCGGCCAGGTCGTCGAGCGCGCCGTCGAGCGCGCGCAGCGCCGCGTCGGCCGCGACGTCGAAGTCGTGCTCGGAGACGGGACCGGCGCTCATGCTCGACCGCACGTAGCCGAACCGATCGCGCGCGTCGACCCCGCGGCGAGAAGGTTGGAGCTCCTACGATTTCGACGGTTCTTTTCCGCGCCTGTTGTCATATTCCTCGCGCGATGTCCCCGCAGCCGCCAGAAGAGGGCCCGCCCCGCTCCGCGAACCTCACGCCGTTGCCCTCGCGCCGCCGCGGAGCCTTCGGCGCGCTCCTGGCCGAGGCAGCGCCGCTCGACCTCCGCATCGTCGGGCGGACGCTCCTGCACGCCGCGCTCGTCGGACTCCTCTCGGGCGTCGTCGGCGTGCTGTTCTTCGGCGGGCTCGAGCTGGTCGAGGGCTTCTTGCTCGAGCGCGTCGCCGGCTACGAGCACCTCCGCGCCGCCGGCGAGACGTTCTCGCTCTTCGACGAGCACGTGACGTTCCGCCCGTGGATGCTCCTGTTCCTGCCCGCGCTCGGCGCGCTCGGCGGCGGCCTCCTCACCGCGAAGTTCGCGCCCGAGGCGCAGGGCGGCGGCGGCGACGCGATGATCCACGCGTTCCACCACCAGGGCGGCATCATCCGCCGGCGCGTCACGTGGGTGAAGGGCATCGCGTCGATCCTCACGCTCGGCACGGGCGGCGCCGGCGGACGCGAGGGGCCGACGATGCAAATCGGCGGCGCCCTCGGCGGCCTCGTCGGGCAGCTGCTCAAGACGTCGGCGCGCGAGCGGCGCATCTTGATGATCGCGGGCGTCGCCGGCGGCATGAGCGCGATCTTCCGCACGCCCCTCGGCGCCGCGCTGCTCGCGACGGAGGTGCTCTACCGCGACGACTTCGAGGCCGACGCGCTCATCCCTGCGCTGCTCGCGAGCGTCGTTTCGTACTCGGTGTTCATCTCGGTCTACGGCGAGTCGACGCTGTTCGCGCACGCGCCGCGCTACCCGTTCATCCCCGCGCACCTGCCGCTCTACCTCGTGCTCGCGTTCCTCGTCGCGGCGCTCGCGCACTTCTTCGTGCTGGCGCTCGCGAGGATGAAGAAGTTCACGGCCAGCTGGAAGGTGCCGCTCTGGGCGCGTCCCGGGATCGGCGGGCTGATGCTCGGCCTGTTCTGCACGCCCGTCATCGTGCTCGCGGGCCGCTGGATCGGCCACCCGGGTCAAGGCCTCGGCCTGCTCGGCGGCGGCTACGGCGCGGTGCAGGTCGCCATCACCGGCGCGCAGTGGCTCCCGGCGGGTTGGCCCGGGGTCGAGCTCCTGTTGCTCCTCTGCGGGGCGAAGCTCCTCGCGTCGACCTTCACCATCGGCTCGGGCGGGAGCGCGGGCGACTTCGCGCCGTCGCTCGTCCTCGGCGGCCTGTTCGGCGGCGCGTTCGGGCGCGCGGCCCAGCTCTTGTTCCACGATCCGCGCATCGACCCGGGCGCGTTCGTGCTCGTCGGCATGGGCACCTTCTACGGCGGCGTCGCGCACGTCCCCGTCAGCGCGCTCGTCATGGTGTGCGAGCTCGCCGGCAGCTACGACCTGCTCGTCCCGCTCATGCTGACGTCGGGCGTCGCGTTCATCGCCCTGCGCAAGACGTTCCTGTATCACGCGCAGCTCACGTCGCAGCGCGACTCTCCGGCTCATCCCGCGCGGCTCTTCGACATCCTGAAGGACCTGGTCGTCGCCAACGTCATGATCCCGACGGGCGCGGCCGACGCACCGTTCGTGCGCTTCGAGCCGGAGACGAGGGCGATCGAGATGCTCCGGCGCATCGCCGACACGAGCTGGCAAGACGTCTTCCCCGTGCTCGACGTGAACGAGAAGATGCTCGGCTTCGTGACCGCCGACTCGCTACGCATCATCGCCGCCGAGCCCGAGCTCCTGCCGATCACGGTCGCGGCCGACGCGATGCTCCCGCCGATCCCGCTCAAGCCGACCGACGATCTGCGCGTCGCCGCGCAGGCGTTCCTCGCGAACAGCGTCCGCGAGCTGCCCGTGCTCGACGATGGCGGACGCATCGTCGGCTTCCTCGACGAGGCCGACGTGAGCCGCGCCTACCTCGACGCGACCGTCCCGCGCGAGCCCGAGGTGCCCCCGATGTCGCGGATGGGCATTCCGTAGGTAGGCGGAGGTGCGAGCCACCTCTTCGGGCAGACGCGCGGTCACGAAATCGACGGACAGCGCGACATGGAGACGGCGCCGGGGAATCGGACCGTCGTGAGGGGCGTACGAAAGCCCCAAGGGCTCGAGGTCGGCGCGCGTCTGAAGGACGACATTCGGGGAACATCGGGCGGCGCGCGTTTTCCTAGATCGTTTGGATGCGCCGCGCGTCCGGGGCTCGGTCGGCTTCGGTTGGCTGTCGGGAGGAGTTTGCATGAGGCGAATCGCGCTGAGCGCTGGGATCGTCGGGCTCGTGGGTGTCGCAGGCGTGGTCGGCGTCGCCGGCTGCGGCGGCGAGGCCTCGATGGTGAAGGCGACCGCGCACGCGACGCCCACGCAGGCGCAGCGGTGCGAGCGCCAGCACCCGGGGGTCGGCGCCGTGCGCGCGGATCTCGGGCGGCAGGGCAACGCGGTCGCGCTGGCGAGCCTCGGCGCGCGCACGCTCGCCTACGTCGCGGACGAGGACTCCAACGCCATCCACACGATGGACGTCGACGCGCACAGGCAGATCGCGATGACGAAGCTCGAGGGCTCGCCCGCGCAGGTGCTCGTCCTGGCCGACGGGCGCGTCGCGGTCACCCTCCGCGACAAGAACCGCGTGCAGATCCTCGAGCCCGACGCCGACGCGTCGAGGCCGCTCGCGTCGCTCTGCGGGACCCAGGTCGCCGTCGAGCCGTTCGGCCTCGCCGCCACGCCCGACGACAAGACCGTCGTCGTCACGAGCGCGTACGGCCAGCGCCTCACCGCGCTCGACGCGCCGACGATGCAGGCGAAGTTCGACGTCAAGCTCGCCCGCGAGCCGCGCGCCGTGCTCATCGACGACACGGGCGAGCGCGCGTTCGTCGCCCACGTCGTCGGCGCCAAGATGAGCGTCGTCGACCTCACCACCGACAAGCACGAGGTGCGCGAGATCGATCTGCGCGTGAAGCGCCTCGTGAACAACGTGTCGGCGCGCAACGCGAACGACAAGGCGCGCTCCGGCTGCCAGGGCTTCGCCCTCGCGAAGTCGGTCCAGGTCGACGACAAGCCCGCCGCCCCGATCGTCGACGGCGAGAAGCCCCGCGCGACCCACCTCGCCGCGCCCGCCGCGACGAAGCCCGCCGGCCGCATCTTCGCGCCGATGGTCACCGTCGAGCCGGGCGATCCGAACGTGCGCTCGCCTGCGTACTACGGCAACTCCTTCGACGGCGTCGCGAAGGAGGCGCCGCTCGTCAGCGTCGTCGACGGCGCGGCCGAGCGGCCCATCACGCGCAACATCGTCTCGCTCGGCCAGCAGCTGACGCAGGAGTGCATGCTCCCGCGCTCGGCCGCCGTGCGCGGCTCGACGGGCGCGCTCTACGTGAGCTGCCTCGGCATCGACGCGATCGTCGAGCTCGACTCGCGCGGCCTCGATCCCGCGCGCCTCGAGCGCCGGCGCTGGGCCGTGCCCAGCGGCCCGACGGGCCTCGCGATCGACGACAAGCACGCGCGCGCCGTCGTGTGGTCGCAGTTCGACGCGAAGGTCAGCTTCATCGACCTGACCGAGAAGGTGAAGAAGGACGACGACGAGAAGGGCGCCATCCTCAACGCCGACGCGAAGATCCACGAAGACAAACCGTCGGTCGAGCTCGCCACGGTCGCCTACGCGCCGTCGCGCGAACGCGCCGAGATGGCCGCCGGTCGCAAGCTCTTCCACACGACGGACGATCGCCGCATCTCGTCCGACGGCAGCGCCTGCGCGAGCTGCCACCCCGACGGCCGCGAGGACGCGATCACGTGGTCGACGCCGGACGGCCCGCGCCAGACCATCATGCTCGCGGGCCGCACGCAGGCGACGGCGCCTTACGGCTGGCTCGGCAAGCACGACACGATGCACGACTACGTGACGAGCACGTTCACGCGCCTCGGCGGCACGGGCCTCCACGGCGACGATTTCGACTCGCTCGTCGGCTTCGTGCAGGCGATGCCCGGCCCGAACCTCGGCGATCAGGCGCCGCGCGATCCCGCCGAAGACAAGCTCGTCGCGCGTGGCAAGGAGCTCTTCTACGCCGAGCAGCAGGGGTGCGCCTCGTGCCACGTCGGCGGCCCGGGCGTCGATCGCGAGAAGCACGACGTGGGCAGCCACGCGGCGGCCGACCTCGAGAACCACTTCGACACGCCGAGCCTGCACTTCATCGCCGGCACCGCGCCATATTTCCACGACGGCCGCTACCCGACGCTCGAGTCGCTGCTGGTGTCGACCGACAACCAGATGGGCCACACGATGAACCTGTCGCAGCGCGACGTCGGCGCCCTGAAGGCGTACCTGGAGACGCTGTGAGCTTCGCGCGGGCGGCGTGCATCGGCGCGGCCATCGCGCTCGCGGGCTGCGGCGAGGCGGCGACGCCCGCGCCTCAGGTCGCGCCGGCGCCGAGGCCGTCCGCCGCCGCGACGCCGCTGGCGAGCTCGACGGCCTCTGCGATCACGTCGCCCGAGGACGCGCTGCTCGCGCGCATCGCTCAGCTCGCGAGGGGGGACTTCGCGCGAGGGGGTTCGGGCGCGACCGGGCCCGTGCGCCCGCACGTCCAGCCGACGCCTTTCCGCGTGGCGGACCTGCCCGCGGCGCGCCTCGAAGCGCCGCCCATGCCCGAGGACTGGAAGACGAACGACCGGACGAAGCCGACGCCGACGCTCGGTCCCGTCACGACCGAGATCGCGATCGTCCAGTCCGACCCGAAGGAGAAGCTCGCGACGCCGGGGCAGAATCGAAACGTGAAGCTCACGATCGCGAGCGACGACGGCTCGGGCCTCGCGCAGATCGGCGCGGTCGACGGGCTCCGCCGCGCGCGCCAGGGTGGCGCCCGCGAGCTCGGCGATCGCTGCGGCGACGGCTACCAATACGATCGCTACCTGCCCATTCGGTACGTGCGCCTCAAGGGCGACGGCGACTCGGCGAAGGTCACGATCGGCGACGTGGTCTTCGACCGCGTGAAGTGCGAGGCGCACGCCGTGCAGCACGTCGAGACGACGGCGAAGCCCGTGCTCGACGGCGGCTTCCTGTACGCGACGCGCGTCTGCGGCGACACGTGCCGCGCGCGCGAGTCGCTCATGGTGTTCTATCCGCGCTCTTCGTCGGCCTCGGCGGCGAGCCTCGGCGGCGATCCGAACGACGAGACGGGGCTCTTCAGCGTCGTGTCGATCTCGATCGAGCACGGCGGCGGCGGCGCGATGGTCGCCGCGATCCCGCCGAACGACCTCGCGACGTGGCGCAAGGCGATGTCCGGCGACGAGGCGCCCGCGCCCGCGCCGTCGGTCGCGATCGTCGTCGGCCTCGAGGTCACGCAGACCGTGCGCGACGAGGAGCCCTTCGCGATGGCCTACGTCGACGGCGGCGGCATCGATCTGCGCTCGCTGAAGAACCGCCCCAAGAAGAGGCGCGCAAGCCTCGACGACTGACGCGCGTCAGCGCCGCTTCGGGCAAGGGGGCGCGCGGCGCGCCAGCCAACCGCCCGGGCACACGTCGGCGCCCGCGTCGGCGGCGGCGCGCGCCGGCCGCATCACCTCGCCGTCGAACGTCGCGACGACCACGCCGTGCCAGCGCGCCACGTGAAAGCTCACGCGGCGGTTCTGGGCGTGCGCCGGATCGTTCTCGGGCACGCGCGGCGCGCGATCCGATGCGCCGTGGGCCTCGAGCCGCGCGGGGTCGACGCCCCGCTCGATCAGCGCCGCGACGACGACCGAGGCGCGCTCTTCCGCGAGCCGGTCCTTGCGCGGCTCGTCGCTCGCGGCGTGACCGACGACCGCGAGCCGCTCGATCGAGCCGGGCGCGACGACGGCGCGCGGCGCACCTCGACGCGACGCCCGGGCCGGGTCCGCGCCGAGCGTCGCCGCGACCGCGTCGAGCACGCGCGACGACGCCCGCGTGAGCTTCGCCTCACGCCACGCGAAGACGACGAGATCGTCGGCTCGCTCGGCCGCGACGAAGGTCGGCTCCGGGCAGCCGTCGGCGTCCTCGACCCCGTTCCGCGACTCGGGCTCGTTCGGGCAGAGGTCGCACACATCGGGGATGCCGTCGCCGTCGTTGTCGGGATCGGGGCAACCGTCGGCGTCCTGGAAGCCGTCGCAGTCTTCGGCGAGGTTCGGGCAGCGGTCGAGCCGGTCGGGGATGCCGTCGCCGTCGAGATCCTCGTCGACCGCGGGCGCGCGCGGCGCCGTCGGCGGAGGGGGCGCGGCGCCGGGCGCGCACCGCGCGGCGCCGAGCGCGAGCAGGCACGCGGAGGCAAACGCCCAGAGTCGCGCTCGCGCCCGCACGCGCCGCAGCGTTCCCTGCCTCGACGCGCGCGGCAACGCGGCTCGGGCAAAGAGGAGTCATCGGCGGGCGGCGAGGCGCGTGGGATGTGGTCACCCCTGCGCGGAGGTGCGAGCGAGATGCAAGCGCCGTACAGCTGGCCTCTATCTTTCCGCTGAGGAGGTCTCGTAGTCTCACCTACGATGAACCTTCGCCGCCTTTTCTGGGTCTCCCTCGTGGTGGTCGCCGCCGAGGCCGCAGCGTGCAGCAGCGGCCAAGACACCAGCGGAACCGGTGGATTCACCGGCTCAGGCGGCGGCGGCGGCAAGGCGACGACGGAGGTCACGAGCAGCTCGACGTTCGCGGGCGGGTTCGACGGCGGCCCGCACGACGGCGGCAACGCGGGCGGCGGGTGCACGACGGGCGAGTGCGGCGGCAACGGCGAGGGCGGTCAAGCGACGATCTGCGGCGACGGCGTGCTCGAGTCGGGCGAGCAGTGCGACGACGGCAACTCGATCCCCGGCGACGGCTGCTCCGGCCTCTGCCAGATCGAGCCCGGCTACACGTGCCCGACTCCCGGCATGCCGTGCATCTCGAACGTGATGCAGGTGTGCGGCGACGGCTTGATTGAAGGCTCGGAGAGCTGCGACGACGGCAACATGGACGACGGCGACGGCTGCTCGGCCGGCTGCCAGGTCGAGCCGGGCTACGAGTGCACGACGCCCGGTCAGCCGTGCACGCCGACGAACGAGCAGCCGGTCTGCGGCAACGGCACGGTCGAGAGCGGCGAGCAGTGCGACGACGGCAACGACAACGACGACGACGGCTGCTCGTCGACGTGCCAGATCGAGCCCGGCTACACGTGCCCGACTCCGGGCATGCCGTGCACGGTGCTGCAGTACTGCGGCGACGGCATCCTCCAGGCCTCGAACGGCGAGCAGTGCGACGACGGCAACGCGGTCCCCGGCGACGGCTGCACGGGCCTTTGCCAGATCGAGCCCGGCTATGCGTGCCCCGCTCCCGGCCAGCCTTGCGTGAAGATCTGGGTCTGCGGCAATGGCCACATCGATCCCGGCGAGGCGTGCGACGACGGCAACACGACGAGCGGCGACGGCTGCACCGCCGACTGCACGCAGGTCGAGCCCGGCTACACGTGCCCGAACGTCGGCGGCAACGGCGGCCCGTGCACGCCCGCGGCGATGAACACGTGCGGCGACGGCATCCTCGGCGGCGTCGAGCAGTGCGACGACGGCAACACGAACGACGGCGACGGCTGCAGCTCGAGCTGCGAGGTCGAGGCCGGCTACAACTGCACGCAGCCCGGCATGGCGTGCACGAAGATCGAGTTCTGCGGCGACGGCGCGCTGAACCTCGACATCGGCGAGCAGTGCGACGACGGCAACACCACGAGCGGCGACGGCTGCAGCGCGACGTGCACCATCGAGCCGAACTTCGTGTGTCCGACGCCGGGCCAGCCGTGCATCTCGACGGTGAAGTGCGGTGACGGCAAGGTCGCCGGCAACGAGCAGTGCGACGACGGCAACGCGGTGAGCGGCGACGGCTGCTCGTCGACGTGCCAGCTCGAGCCTGGTTGGCAGTGCCCGAC
>DASYCF010001140.1:0-4419 GCA_036500365.1 Byssovorax sp. | reverse complement strand
GAGCCCGCACCCGAGCCCGCACCCGAGCCCGAGCCCGAGCCCGCGCCTGAGCCCGCGCCGTTCGGAGCTCGCTTCGGAGGAGCGCAGCGTCGATCGCTAGAAGCGGACGGCGAGGCCGCGCGCGCTCGCCGGGCCCTTGAGGTCGGTGAGGACGATCGACGTCGATCCGACGCCCCAGCAGAGGATCGCGCCGACGAGCGTGACGACGCCGGCGGCGGCGCCGTTGGCCTCGGCGAACGTCGTGAGCTCGGACTTGGAGGCGCTCGAGCTCGCGCCCGCCGCGAGGACGCCGCTCGCGCCGCCGTTGATGGCGCCGACGACGAGCATGACGACGCCGGCGATGCGGCTGCCGCGCCCGCCCGTGTTGACGTTCATCTGGATGCGCTGCGCGCGCGACGTGAGCTCGAACTCGTCGCTGCCGGTGATGCCCGGGCCGCCGAGGAAGTACTCGTTGCCGGCGACGGCCTCGATGCGGCGCGAGCACGGCGCGGCGCACACGAGCTCGCCGCCCGGCACCGCTCCGCGGACGAGCGACGGCTCGACGCGGTACAGGCCGACGCCGGTCCCCTCCGTGATGATGTGCACGTAGGGCCCCGTGAGCGGCGCGCCCGGCGCGCTCTGCGCTGGCGGCGTCGCGACCACCTCGGCGACGGGAGGCGCCGCGGCGAGCGGGGCCGTGTCGATGCCCGCGATGTCGGACCACGCGAGCGCGCGCGTGCCGACGGCGCCGTCCGGCAGCAGGACGACCTCGTGGCCTGCGTCGAGCGTCACGAGCGTGCCGGCGACGCTGTCGCCCGATCGAAGCCGCACGGTGATGTGCCTCGGCGCGGCGTGCGGCGCCGTGGACCTCTGCGCCGCCGCGTCGGGGACGACGACGGTCGGCGTCGGATCTGCCGCGGCGCTCCCGACGACGAGCATCGTCGACACGGCGGCGGCGAGCGCAGCGAGCTTGAGGGTCATGGGCGCAGGATACGCCTCGCGCGTTGCTTCAGGCCACGCGCGCCCGCGGCGAGCGCCCTCACTCCCGCGCGAGGGCCTGCACGGGATCCATGCGCGCGGCGCGGCGGGCGGGGAAGAAGCCGAACACGACGCCGATGCCCGAGCTCACCACGAGCGCGATGACGAGCGACGCAGGGTCGAGGCTCATCTCCCACGACAGCGCGTACGACAGGCCCTTGATCGCCGAGAAGCCGAGCGCCGCGCCGATGAGTCCTCCCGCGAGGGCGAGCGCGACGGCCTCGAGGAGGAACTGCACGAGGATGTCCGCCTCGCGCGCGCCGATGGCCATGCGGATGCCGATCTCGCGCGTCCGCTCGGTCACGCTCACGAGCATGATGTTCATCACGCCGATGCCGCCGACGACGAGCGACACCGCGGCGATGCTCACGAGGAGCAGCGACAGGATGCCGAAGATCGCGTCGCCGAGCGACTGCAGCTCCGCCTGCGTGCGCACCTGGAAGTCCGCCTGTTGCCCGTCGGGGATGTGGTGTCGCTGCGCGAGGATCGCGTTCGCCTGCTGCTTCGCGCGCTCGACCGTGTCGGCCGCCGTCGCGCTCACCATCAGCACGTTCACGTCGGTCGGCTTCGCGTGCAGGACGTGCGTGCGAAACGTGGTGATGGGCATGAGCACGAGCGCGTCTTGGTCCTCGCCGAACGGCGAGTTGCCCTTCGCCTCGAGCAGGCCGATCACGCGGTAGAGGTACGCGCCGATGCGGATCTGTCGACCGACGGGATCCGCCGTGCCGAAGAGGTCGTGCGCCGTCGTCTGGCCGAGCAGGCACACCTTCTCGTTCACCGCCTCCGACGCGGTCGACCACCGATCGCCCTTCACGACGTTCAGCCCGCGCACTTCGAAATACGAGAGGCGCGACCCGACGACCGTCGTCTTCGTGTTGGTCGCCTCGAAGATCGCCTGCGCGGTCGTCTGCATGATGGGCGCGGCGAGCTTGATGCTCGTCGACTCGCGCACGAGCGCCTCGCCGTCCGGCTCCGAGAGGCGCGAGCCCTGCGTGCCCTTCGCGCCGGACGCGCGCGGCGACGACGGGAAGATGATGAGCGCGTTCGAGCCGAGGCTCGACACCTGCGACGCGACCGACGCGCGCGCCGCCTTGCCGAGCGCGATCATCGTCACCACGGCGGCGATGCCGATCATGATGCCGAGGATCGTGAGCCCCGCGCGGAGCTTGTTCCGCCGCACCTGCCGGAGCGCGATGAACGTCGCCGCGAGGACGCGCGCGAACATCGCTACTCGTTCCTCAGCGCCGTGATCGGGTCGAGCTGCGCGGCGCGGCGCGCGGGCAGCCAGCCGAAGAGCGTGCCGATGAGCGCGCTCGTGCCGACGGCGACGACGAGCGCGGGGATGGGCACGTCGAGCGGCCAGTCGAGGAGCGCGCTCATGCCCCGGATGACGCCGATCCCGGCGAGGATGCCGATGAGGCCGCCGAGCATGCAGAGGACCACCGCCTCGACGAGGAACTGCACGAGGATGTCGTGCGCCTGCGCGCCGATCGCCATGCGGATGCCGATCTCGCGCGTGCGCTCGGTGACGCTGACCAGCATGATGTTCATCACGCCGACGCCGCCGACGAGCAGCGACACGCCCGCGATCGCCGAGAGCAGGAGCGTGAGCGTGTCGAAGATCTTCTCGAGCGATCGCCGGAGCTCGAGCGGGCTCCGCACGACGAAATCGGGCTCGCTGTCGGGCGCGATGTGGTGGCGCTGTCGCAGGATCGAGTTGATCTGCTCGACGGCGCGATCGGCGGTCTGCTCCGTCTTCGCGCTGGCCATGAGCGTCATCACGCGGCCGGGCGGCATCGCGAAGATGCGCGCGCGGTGGCTGCCGATCGGCATGAGCAGGCGATCGTCTTGATCCTCGCCGAACGGGGAGTTGCCCTTCTTCGCGAGCACGCCGACGACGCGGAACGGGTAGCGCCCGATGCGCACGTACTGGCCCACGGGGTCGGTCGAGCCGAAGAGGTTCTCGCGCACGGTGTCGCCGATGACGCAGACCTTCGTCTTCAGGATCTCGTCGGCCTCGGTCCAGCTCTGGCCGCGCGCGAACTCGAACTTGCGCACCATCCAGTAGGTCCGCGTGACGCCCATCACCTGCGTCGGCCAGTTGTTGTTCCCCCACACGATCTGGCCGGCGGCGACGCTGAACGGCACGACGGCGGCGATGCTCGTCGCCTCCCGGACGAGGGCCTCGCCGTCGGCCTCGGTCATCTTGCCCTGCGTCGCCGCGCGCACGCCGGACTGCTGCGTCGACTGCGGCCACATGTAGATGATGTTCGCGCCGAGCGAGCTGAATTTACCGGTGATCGCGTCGCGCGTGCCGGTGCCGAGGGCGACCACGATGACGACCGCGGCGACGCCGATGAGGATGCCGAGCACGGTGAGCGCGGCGCGGAGCTTCGACCGCGCGATGGCGCGGAGGGCGATGCGGATGGCGTTCCACGTCGCCTTCACGGCGCCGCGACCTCTTCCTCGACGGCGGGCAGCTCGGCGAGGGCGGCGAGCGCGTCGACCGGCCGCTCGTTCTCGACGTCGCTCTTGATGCGGCCGTCGCGGAACGTGACGACGCGGCTCGCGCACGCGGCGATGTCGGGCTCGTGCGTGACGAGCACGATCGTGATGCCGACGCGCTGGTTGAGATCCTGGAGCAGCCCGAGCACCTCGAGGCTCGTGCGCGTGTCGAGGTTGCCGGTCGGCTCGTCGGCGAGGAGCAGCGGCGGCTCGGTGACGAGCGCCCGCGCGATGGCGACGCGCTGCTGCTGCCCACCCGAGAGCTGGTTCGGCGTGTGGTGCATGCGGTCGGTGAGCCCGACGGAGTCGAGCGCCTTGTCGGCCATCGCGCGGCGCGTCTTCGCGGCGACGCCGCGGTACACGAGCGGGAGCTCCACGTTCTCCAGCGCGGTCGTGCGCGGCAGCAGGTTGAACCCCTGGAAGACGAAGCCGATGAGGCGGTTGCGGACGATGGCGCGCGCGTCGTTCGAGCGGTGCGTGACGTCGATCCCGTCGAGCGTGTAGCGGCCCGCCGTCGGCCGGTCGAGGCAGCCGATGATGTTCATCATCGTGCTCTTGCCCGACCCGCTCTGGCCGACGATCGCGACGAACTCGCCCGGCGCGATGCGGAGATCCACGCCGCGGAGCGCGCGCACGGTGACCGCCTCGCTGCGGTACTCCTTCGTGATCGCGTCGAGGTGGATGAGCGCGTCGGCCATGCGTCTCCCCTACGCTCGCGCATGCGCGCCGGGCAGGCCCATCACACGAGGCGAGGCGTCAGGCCCGAAGCGGCAACACATCGCAGAGAGCTCCAGTGGATCGGGGTGTGGGGATTCACTCGCGCGGGGGGAGAGGGGCGCGAGCCCTCTCCTGTCACTAGAAGGGGCCGCGCTTCTTGTTCGGGTCGTCGTTCTCGTC
>DASYCF010001139.1:0-12211 GCA_036500365.1 Byssovorax sp. | reverse complement strand
CGCGCCCGCGCCCGCTCCCGAGCCCGCATCTGAGCCCCCGCCCGCGCCCGCGCCCGCTCCCGAGGGGCTCGGCTCGGCGCGAGGGGGGACGGGGCGATCCGCCCCACCGGGTCGTTTCAGCCACGCCGTCGCGCCCCGCTTCGGCGACAAATCGCGCGCGTCTCTCGAGGCACGCGCCTTGATGCAACGTCACCCACGAGGACATCATGGAACCCCGAACGAATTGCATCGCAGTGTTCGACGACCACGTCCAAGCCGATCGCGCGATCGCCGATCTCCAGCGCGCCGGCTTCGACATGCGCAAGCTCTCGATCCTGGGGCGCGACTTCCACACCGAAGAGCACGCCGTCGGGTTCTACAACGCGGGTGATCGCGTGAAGTACTGGGGCAAGCAGGGCGCGTTCTGGGGCAGCATCTTCGGGATCCTGGTCGCGCCCGCGTTCTTCTGGATTCCGGGGATCGGTCCCATCCTCACGGGCGGGATCATCGGATCGGTGCTGATGGGCACGCTCGAGGGCGCCGCGGTGGGCGCGGCCGTCGGCGGCGGCACGACCGCGCTCGCGGCGGCGTTGGCGAGCCTCGGCGTCCCGAAGGACAGCGTCGTGCGCTACGAGTCGGAGGTGAAGTCGAGCCGGTTCCTGCTGATCGCGCACGGCGAGCCGGACGAGGTGGAGCGGGCCCGGAGCATCCTCGCCGCGCAGGGGTCCTCGGTCGGCGTGTACACCCGGTGAGGGTCGAGGGGCGTCGCGCGCGTCGCCGCGCTCAAGGCGCGCGCTCGACCGTCGCGGCCAGCGTGCGGTGCAGAATGGCGGGCGGCAGGATCCCGTGGCGCGCGAACGCTTCGACGATGCGCTCGGTGACGTCGGTCTCGAACGCCTTCTCGTACTTGACGTCGAGCACGTACGCCTTCGCGCGGAGCCGCAGCGCGAAGTAGTTCTCGTGCACGACCTGGTTCACGAGCACGGACCAGGGCTTGCCGAGGTAGACGTAGCGGTTGCTCGTCAGCGCGTCCTCGACGAGGCGCTTCGCGAGGGCGAGCGGCTGATCGGCGCCGACGAAGAAGTCCATCTGGATCAGCATGTCGAGCGCGCCCCAGTTCCCCGACGCGACGAGCTCGGTCAGGAACTTGTTGTTCGGGATCGTCACGACGTTGTCGTCGAGCGTGACCAGCCGGACCGAGCGCAGGCCGATGGCCTCGATCTCGCCGTACTGCCCGCCGAACGAGACGCGGTCGCCCACCTGGAACGGCTTGTCGAAGATGATGATGATGCCGGCGAGGACCGACGCGGCGAGGTCCTTCAGCGCGAAGCCGATCGTCACCGCGAGCGTGCCCGTGAGGCCGAGCACGACCTCCTTCGAGAGCCGCACCGACGCGGCGACCGCGGCGGCGATTCCGCCCAGATACAGGACGAACCGCACGAGCGTCGCGATCTGATTCAGCGCGAGGCGCCTGTGCGCGAAGCGATCACCGAGGCGCGACAGCGACCCGCTCGCCACGCGCACCGCGAAGACCGTGATCGCCAGGATGACCAGGCCGGTGAGGACGCCGCCGACGTGGATGGTGTCGGCGATGCTGAGGTCTTTTGCCGCGTCCGGATCCATTCAGGCCTCGATGAGGTGCTTGCGGTAGGCGAAGCGGATCGCCGCGCGCTGCCACGGCGTCGAGAGCGAGTAGCGGTCGCCGTCGCGGACGAGCGCGCCCATGTCGTGGAGGCGCCCGAAGCCCGCGGCGCAGCTCGCGGGGTCGAAGCGGAGCGAGCACACGGCGTCCGCGGGCGTCAGCGACTGGTGCCAGATCACGGCCGCCAGCAGGAAGCGGTCGACCTCGGTGAGCTCCTCGAGGCGGTTCGCGTCGGGCCGCGTGAAGAGCCGGACGCGGACGTGCCGATCCGCCTCGGCGACGAGCGAAGAGAGCCAGCAGTGCAGGGCCACGCGCGGCGAACCGTCGGAGTAGTCCCACACGAGGCGGGCGTACTCGTTGGCCGTGCTGACGAGCTGCGCGGCGCCGTCGACGCCCTCCATGCGGTCCACGACCAGGTCGTCGTACGACGGGACGTAGCCGCTGGCCTGCATGCGGGCCTCGAGGAGCGCCTTGATCTCGTCCTCGGTCCAGCCGGGCACCTGCACCACGCGTCGAAATGCGCCGGAGCCGCGCGTCCGCCAGGCGACGTACTTGTGCGGGAAGTGCGCCATCGTGGCGACCCAGAACACGTGGTGTCCGGTCGCCTCGACGAGCGCGCCGAGCGCCGTCCACGCGCCGAGCGCCTCCACTCCGCGCAGCACGGCGTGGTGCGCGTCGTCGAGCAGGATGACCGAGCGCTCCCCCGCGACGAGCCAAGCGGCGAGCGCGGAGGCGTCGGCGACCTCGTCCGGCGCGCCCAGCGACCGCGCGACGGCCCGCACGAGCGCGTCGCCGTCGCGGACGCGCTCCGTGAACGCGATCCGCCGCGTCGGGCTCTCCGTGCGGCGCACCGCCTCGGCGAGCCACGACGACTTGCCGTAGCCCGCCTCCGCGACGAGCAGGAAGCTGCCGATGCCGCCGTCGTGCAGCCAGGTCGCGAGCGCGCCCAGGTAGACGTCGAGCCCGGGATAGCGGTCGACGGCGTAGGGCGCCCCGTCGAGCGCGCGCTGGGAGAAGAAGGCGACGAGCTCGTCCGGCAGCGGCTGCGCCACCTCGACGACCGCCTCGGTCCGGCGCTCGAGCCGGCGCCGGAAGAGGTACGCGAGCGCCTTGCGGGACTGCTCGAACCCGAGCACGAAGCGGCGCACGCCGCGGCCAGCGCTCCGCGAGCTGATCGCCGCGAACGCCGCCACCGCGACGAAGAAGCCGTACCAGCGGCCGCGCGTGCGCTCGACGAGCTCGGCGAGCATGCCCGTCGGCTGACGCGCGAGGTACGCGTGGGCGATGTCGGCGCGCCACCAGCCGATGAGGACGATGAAGATCGGGATCGCCCCGAGCCACGCGAACTGCAGGACGACGCGGTAGAGGTAGCCCTGGCCGAGGATCGCCTCCGAGACGACGAGCGTGGCCGCGATGAAGAGCGCGTAGCGCGCCGCCGCGCGCACCGAGCGCTGGATCTTCGCGGCCGTTTCCTCGTCGACGTGGGACGCGCCCTCCGTCGCCGCCCACGCGAGGAACTCGTACGCGGCCGAGGTCGCGAGCGCGTACCAGGCGAAGCGCACGACGACCCGATAGGCGACGCGCACCTCGGGGACGCCCAGGTGCTCGAGCGTCCCCCCGGCGAGCCACAGCGCGGCGACGGGGACGAGGTCGCGCCAGACGGCGGACAGCGCGCCGAGGCCTGCCTGGATGCGACGCACCAGCGCAGGCCGTCGCAGCGTCCGGACGACGAGCGCGCGCGCGGCCTCGATCGCGCGGCGACCGTTCCTGCGGACGTAGGCGACGCCGGCCAGCGCGGCGACGAGCGCGAGGAGCGCCGTGAGCAGCTCGCCGAGGAAGATCTTGTCGGCGAGGCGAGCGCGGAGGGCGCGCGCCCGGAACACGGCGTCGCGCAGGTACCACCGCGTGGACATGTCGACGCGGCCGATCTCGCGGACGAGCTGCCCGCGGCCCTCGCGGCCGAGGCCGAGGACGGCGGCGTGCTTGTCCGCGGACACGCGGTCGATGAGCGAGAGCCGCGCGTCGTTGAGCCGACCCTCCCGCGCGACGGCGGCGGTGAGCGTCGTCCAGGCGAGCTGCTTCGCGTCGACGTCGAGCTCGTCCGCCGAGGCCTCGAGGGCCGCGGGCGCCGCGGCGAGCTCCTTGCGGCGCGCCTCGAGCGCCGGATCGGAGAGCGGCGCGGTCGGTAGCCCTCCCGTGAGGCGCGGCGCGCGCGGCGTCGCGTCGAGGCCGTCGAGCGCCTCGCGCACCTGCCGCCGCGCGCCGACGAGCGCGTCGACGAGCGCGTCGTACGCAGCGTCCGCGTCCGCGCTGCCGTTCGTCGCCGAGACCGAGCGCTCGACGAGGTCGTCCGTCGACGTCGCCGCCGGCTGCTCGGCCTTGGTCACGCGCGCGCGGTCGTCCGAGATTCGCGCGCGGAACCTCGCCTGCTGGCTCCGTACGCCCTCGACGCGCGCGCGCTCGTTGGCGAGGTCGCGCGCCGCCGCCGTCCGCGCGTGCTCGGCCTCGTCGAGCGCGCGGCGCTTGGCCTCGTCGGCGCGTCGCGCGTCCTCGGTCGCGCGCTCCCGCTCGGCCACGGCGACCTGACGCTCCTGGGCGACGCGTCGGCGATCGCGATCGGCCTGATCGATCGCGCGGCGGCGGTCGAGCGGCAGTCGGAGCAGCTCGAGGCGCGCGGACGCGACACGGCGCCGCTCGGCGGCGAGCTGGTCGGCCAGGCTGTCGCCCCCGTCCGAAGCCTCGGTGGCAGCCCCGTCGCCGCCGCCGCCTCCTGCGTCGACGCGACGAGGACCCGGGGCGCGCGGCCCGTTCGCCGCCGCAGCTGCGCCCGCGTCCCCGCCGTCCACCGACGTCGAGAGGCCGAGCTCGGCGCGGAGCTCGCGCGTGCGGCGCGCGATCGCCGCGTCGTCGACGATGTCCTCGCCGATCATCTCGTCGAGGTACAGGCCGGGCTGCGGCTCGGCTCCGTCGAGGATCGCCCGGAGCCCCTTCGCGACGCGCGCCGCGGCGGCGATCTCCGCCCGCAGGGCGACCTCGACGCCGCCGTCGTCCGCGGTCGCCGAGGCGTCGAGGGCGGCGCCGCCTCCACCGGCGTCGGCGCCGGCGCGCTCGGGGTCGTCGGCGAGCGTGACGGGGAGCGGCTGCCCGCTGACCGTCGCCGCGGCGAGGAGGCTGACGAGCAGGCCCAGCGCCGCCGCCCGGGCGATCCGGGTGCGCCTGCGCGTCAGCGATCGCGCTGGACCGGCGGCCCAGGCGTCCGCGTCGACGCAGGCTCGCTCGGCCGTGCGCCGGACATCACGCCGACTCGAGGATCGCCTGCCATCCATCCACCCCTTGCCGTAGTGGCGTCGCTCGCGCCGGGGCAATTCTTCTGCAGTGGCGCGGCCGGGCGAGGTCTGGCGTGTCGGTCGAACCCGAGGCGCCGCCAGCCGCACGCGCGCCGCCTCGGCCGAGACCGCGTGCGCGAGCGGGTCGGTCGCCGTCGCCTTCGCGTGCCGGCCGTGCATCGTCTGCACGTGCGCGAGGTCGGTCCCGTCGAGCGCGTGGATCGGGTCCTCGAGGTGGTGCGCGCCGTGCGCGTCGAGCCCGACCTGCTTGCCCTCGGCCGCGTGCGCGTGCGCCGCCGCGAGCACGCTCTCCGCCTCGTGCCGCACGCCGCTCGTCGAGCCCGGCGACCTCGTGCCGACGCCGAACGCGTGCTGCATCCCGACAGGGAGAGGGGGTGAGGCGGGCTTGGGGGGGTGAGGTATGGTCTCTCTCGTGACGCCCACCGAAGCCTTCGAGCACGCGCGCCGCGCGCTCCTCCAGAATCGCGACGACCTCGACCGCGCGCGCGCCGTGTTTCGCTGGCCGGATCTCGTCGAGTTCAACTGGGCCGACGACTGGTTCGACGTCCTCGCCGCGCGCCATCCCGAGCGCGACGCGCTCGTCGTCGTCAGCGAGGCGCACGGCGTCACGCGGCGCACGTTCGCCGAGCTCGCCGAGCGCTCGACGCGCCTCGCGCGGTGGCTCCACGACCACGGGCTCGCGCGCGGCGATCGCGTGCTCGTCATGCTCGACAACGTGGAGCCGCTCTGGGTCGCGGTGCTCGCCGCCATCCGCCTCGGCGCCGTGATCGTGCCGGCGACGACGCAGCTCACCGAGGACGACGTGGGCGATCGCGTCGCGCGCGGCGGCGTGCGGCACATGATCGCGGGACCCGCCGCGGCGGCGAAGCTCCGCGCGCCGGGCAGCAGCGACTCCGCTGACGCGGGCCGCTCGCGGCTCGTGACGCGCCTCGTCGTCGGCGGCGACGCGCCCGGCTTCACGGCCTTCGACGACGCGCTCGCCGCGCCCGCCGAGCTCGCCCGCGTGCCGACGCGCGCGACCGATGCGCTGCTCCTCTACTTCACGTCGGGCACCACCGCGAAGCCGAAGCTCGTCGTGCACACGCACGCGAGCTACCCGGTCGGGCACCTCTCGACGATGTACTGGCTCGGCCTGCGCGACGGCGACGTTCACCTCAACATCAGCTCCCCGGGCTGGGCGAAGCACGCGTGGTCGAGCCTCTTCGCGCCGTGGAACGCGGGCGCCACGGTGCTCGTGCACGACGCGCCGCGCTTCTCGCCCCGCAAGATCCTCGCGGCGCTGCGCGATCACGGCGTGACCACGCTCTGCGCGCCGCCGACGGTGTGGCGCATGCTCGTGCAAGAGGACCTCGGCGCGCGCCCCGACGCGCTCCGCGAGCTCGCGAGCGCCGGCGAGCCCTTGAACCCCGAGGTCATCGAGACGGTGCGCGCCGCGTGGGGCGTCACGATCCGCGACGGCTACGGCCAGACCGAGACGACGGCGCAGATCGGCAACCCGCCCGGGCTCGTCGTGAAGCTCGGCTCGATGGGCAAACCTCTGCCTGGCTACGACGTCGCGCTGCTCGACGCCGAGGGGCGCGAGTCGAACGAGGGCGAGGTCGCGCTGCGCCTCACGCCGTCACGCCCGATGGGGCTCATGGTCGGCTACGAAGACGACGCCGAGCGCACGAGCGCCGCGATGGCGAGCGGCTTCTATCGAACCGGCGACGAGGCGACGCGCGACGACGACGGCTACGTGCACTTCGTCGGCCGCGGCGACGACGTGTTCAAGAGCAGCGACTACCGCATCAGCCCGTTCGAGCTCGAGAGCGTCCTCGTCGAGCACGAGCTCGTGGCCGAGGCCGCCGTCGTGCCGAGCCCCGACGCGCTCCGGCTCGCCGTGCCGAAGGCGTTCGTCACGCTCGTCGCCGGCGCGCCCGCGACGAAGGAGACGGCGCGCGCGATCCTCGCCGCGTGCGCCGCGAAGCTCGCGCCCTACAAGCGCATCCGCAGGCTCGAGTTCGCGACGTTGCCGAAGACGATCTCGGGCAAGATCCGCCGCGTGGAGCTCCGCAAGCTCGAGGCCGAGCGGCACCAGAAGGGCGAGCGCGGCGAGCGCGAGCACGCCCTCGACGAGAAGGGCTGACGCGTGCGCGACGCGCTCGGACGCGCGCTCGTCGTCGCGGCGATCGCCGCGCTCGTGGCGGCATGCGGCGCACGCACGGCCACGAAAGATCCGGCGGCGGGCGCGTCGGCGAGCGGCCCCGCGGCGAGCGTCACCGCGCCCGACAAGACGCGCGACCACGGCGTCGACGCGCCCGGGTTCGTGCGGATGAAGCGCGGCGCCTGCTACGGGAGCTGCCCCGTGTTCACCGTCGAGGTCCGCGGCGACGGCCGCGTGATCTACGACGGCGAGCTCTACGTCCACGCGATCGGGCGGCGCGAGAAGACGCTGCCGCGCGCCGAGGTCACCAAGCTCTTCCACGCCCTCGCCGCGCGTCACCTCGGCGACGTGCGCTGGGACGCGACCTGCCCGCACGCGACCGATCACCCGAGCGTCGACCTCACGCTCGAGTTCGCCGGCGAGGAGGCGCACATCCATCACGACTTCGGGGACTCGTGCGCGCCGAACGACGTGCTCCGCCCGACGTACGCGCTCATCGAAGAGGCGGCCGGCGTCGGCGACTGGGTGAAGTGCAAGCCCATCGACGACTGCGGCCCCGCCCACCCGTAGCGAGGCGCGTCAGCTGCGCTTCTTGGCGGCGGCGGCGAGGGCCGTCGCGCGCGGGTCGCGGGCCGCGAGGTCGAGCGCGCGCTGCGCCTCGCCGGCGGCGCGCATCACGAGGCCGAGCTCGAGGCAGAGCTCGCCGAGCGTCACGTGGTAGCCCGCGTTCTTCGGCTCGGCGAGGACGGCCTGCTCGGCGAGCTTGAGCGACGCGCGCAGATCCACGGTGCCGGGGCCGGCGCGCACGGCGAGCGACGCGGCGCGCTCGGCGGTCCACGCCTCGAAGCGGATGGCGTTCACGCGCGCGTAGCCGCGCGACGCTTCGTCCCAGCGCTCGTTCTTCTCGGCCGAGCGCGCGCCCGCGAGGCTCGCCTCGTAGACCTGATCCTTCGCGGCGGCCTCGATCGCGACGAGCTTCGCGCGGATCTCGGGGTCGTCGCTGTTCTGGAGGGCGAGGCGATAGTGCGCGGCCGCGGTCACGACGTCGTTGCGGCCCATCGCAGCGTCGGCCACGGCGAGGAACCCGGCGACGTGACGCGCGACCTCGCGCTGCTTCTCCTCGCGGTGCACGCGGCGGAGCGCCTCCTCGCTCGGCGCCGAGATCGGCGACGACACGGGCGGCGCCTGCGGACGCAGCGCGGCGATGGGCTTCCACCCCGGCACGGCGCGGAGCTTGCGCGACGGGCGCCGCACCGGCCGACGCGAGAGGAAGCGCACGACGGGCTGTCCGCTCGAGTCGACGGGACCGCTCGACGGCGCCGAGATGGCGGCGCCACCGCTCGACGGCGGCCACGTGACCCCCTGGCTCGGCGGCGCCCCGTCGACAGGACCGCTCGAGGGCGCCGGGTGCAGCGGCGGCTCGCGGGCGGACGCGGAGGGCGGCGGCAGCGAGGCGTCGTACACGGCGCGGCGCGCGCGATCGACGAGCGTGTCGTGCGCCTCGGTGAGCCGCGTGAACACGCGCTGGATCGGCGCCTGCGCCTCACCGAGCGCCTTGCCGTAGTAGCGATCGGGGTGGAACTGCGCCGCGAGCGCGAAGTACGCGCGCTTGACGCCGCGCTTCTCGACGACGCGCTCGAGGCCGAGCAGCGCGTAGTGATCGATGCCGCGCGCGATCGCGCGGTCGAGCTCGAGGATGCGCGCGATGATCGCGGCGTCGAGCGCGGCGGGCGCGGGCGCGGCGGGCGAGGCCGCCTGGAGCTTGTGCTGCGATCGGCCCGTGCGCGGGCTCGCGTTGGAGGTCGACGAAGCACGGCTCGCTCGCTTGCTGGGCGGCGCGCCCACGCTCGGGGGCGGCGTGTCGACGCGCGCGCTCGAAGGCCTGCGCGATCGCGGCGGCGCGACCGACCGCGCCGCAGAGGTCTTCGTCGAGGCGCGCCGCGCGGGCGCGACGGTCTTGCGCGCCTCGGGCGCCTTCGTGTGCCGCGCCGCCGGCGCCACCGTCTTGCGCGCCTCGGGCGCCTTCGTGTGCCGCGCCGCCGGCGCGACCGTCTTGCGCGCCTCGGGCGCCTTCGTCTGACGGCGGGCAGGCGCGACGGTCGCGCGCGCGGCCGCCTTCGTCGTCGTCGGCTCCGGAGGTGGCTCGGCCGAGCTCGACGCCACGGGCCGCGCCGCCCTCGCGTCACCGACGACGCGCACCGCGCCGGCCTCGTACAGCCGGTCCGCGTGAGGGAAGAGCTGCGCGAGCGTCATGCCGGCGACGTCGGCGATCTCGCTCAGCGTCATGTGCCCGTCGACGAGCGACAGGACGAACACCTGCGCCGAGTTGAGCTCGAGGCGCCGCACGTCGCACGGAACGGTCGCGAGGATCGTGTGCCGCTTCACGTGAGCGCGAGCCTATCGAAGCCTCACGGGCGAGCTCAACTCCCGCGCGCGGAAAACCTCAGGCGGCGTCCGTGGTCGACGTGCGGACGGATCGCGCGCCGGGCTGCGGCGCGGCGACGTCAGGCCGGGCGGAGCTGCTTCCTGATCTTCTTCGTGAAGGTCTGCGTGGTCTTGCCGTGGCTGATCTCGTACTCCAGGATCTCGCGGAGCAGCTTCGCCTTGGTCTCCTTCGAGAGGGACGCGCACGCGTCGACCTCCTTCGCGAGCTGCATCCCCTCGAACGTGGTCGGCGTGTCGGACTTGACGGGCGCGGCGGCCGACTTCGCCTGCTGGTAGTGCGACGGCTTCGTCTTCGTGACGTCGCGGAAGATGCCGAAGTCCTCCGCCTTTCGGCCGGTGCCGTGGCACCCGGGGCACGTCTTGTCGCTCCCGCCGAACGAGTTCGTGATGCGACCGTCGCCCCCGCAGATACCGCAACTCTCACCCTGCATCGCGCACCCTTCGCCCCGACGCGAAGCGGACGCCAGGCTTTTGCGCGCTGCGATAAGATCGCCGTGCGAACATGGACTACCGGGACGAGCGAGGCGCGCTCCGCGAGCGCGTGGAGGGCCTCGAGCAAGACCTCGCCGACGCGCGGACGAAGCTCGACGCCCACGCGCGCGAGGACACCGTACGGCAGCGCGCCGCGGAGATCGGCGACGAGATCGCGGCGACGCGCGCGCGCCTCGACGCGCTCGAGGCGGAGCTGCGCGCGCTCTCGGGGGCTGGCGGAGCGAAGCCGAAGCCGCGCCGCAGGGTGCTGCCCATCGTCCTCGTGACCGGCGTCGTGGTCGCGGGGGCGGCGTGCGCGCTGATCACGAGCCGGCGCGTGGCCGGGCCGCCCGTCTCGGAGACGCCTGTCGAAGCCTCGCTCGCCGAACGCACGCCCGTGAACCGCGCCCCGGCCGAGATCGCGCCGCCGCGGCCCGTGCGTGACTCGATCTTCGCGCACCGGGGGATCTGCTTCGTCGGCGGGGACGGCGCGAAGAACCTCATCGTGCTCGCGCGCACGCACGGGGGCCTCGACGCGTTTCGCGTGGCCGCCATCGACGGCAAGACGGGCAAGGTCGCCTGGGAGACGCGCGATCCGATCGACGACGACGCCGGCAACCAGACGCTGCGGCTCTGCCCGAACCCGGAGACCGTGCTCGTCGCCACGCGCGACCGCTGGGTGCGCGCGTACGACGCGAAGACGGGCGCCGTGCGGTGGGAGGCGCGCGTCGGCGACGCGCCGAGGACCGCGGCGTTCGGCGCGACCGGCTGCGTCGCGATCACCCTCGCCGACCAGACGATCGACGCGCGCGACCTCGCGACCGGCAAGCCCGCCCCGTGCCAGGTCGAGCCGCCGAAGGCCGAGCGGAGCCTCCACGACGACGACGCGCCCGAGGTGTCGGTGACGGCAGGTGACGAGACGATCACGCTGCGACAGAAGCCCGCCGGCACGCCGATGCTGAAGATCGTCGGCACCGGCGCGCGCGCGTGGGAGCGCGACCTCGGGCTGAAGGCGCTGGTCGGCACGAGCAAGCGACTGCGCCTCGCCGTCGTCGGCGACGTGGCGCTGCTCCTCGGCGAAGACGAGCTGCGCGCGGGTGACCTGTCGCTCGTCGGCGTCTCGACGCGAGACGGCCGCGTGCTCTACACGAACCACCTCGGGGTCACGAACAACTCGTGGATCCCCGACTACGTCGCCGAGGACGGCCTGCTCTACCTGAGCTTCGGCGGCGGCCTCCGCGCGTACGACCCGTCGACCGGCGCCGAGCGCTGGCGCGCCCACACGTGAACCTTCAATGGTGCTTCGCGCCGGCCTTGCCGAGGCCGCGACGGTCCAGGAGCGCCTGGATGCCCGGCTCGTGGCCGCGGAAGCCCAGGTAGAGCTTCATCGGATCGTCGTTGGCGCCGCGCGCGAGGATCCAGTCGCTGTAGTGCTGGCCGTTCTCGCGCTTCAGGCCGCCGTGCTCCTTGAACCATTGATACGCGTCGTCCGCGAGGACCTCGCTCCAGAGGTACGCGTAATAGCCGGCCTGATAACCACCCTGCCAGATGTGGCTGAAGTAGGTCGACTTGTAGCGCGGCGGCACCTCGGGGATGTCGACGTGGCTCCGCTTGAGGGCGGCCTGCTCGAAGGCGTCCACGCCGTCGGGCGAGACGGAGCCGCCGACCTCGTGCCATTGCATGTCGAGCATCGACGCGGCCATGTACTCGGTCGTGAGGTAGCCCTGGTTGAACGTGCGCGACTTCTTGATCTTCGCCGCGAGGTCCGCGGGCATCGGCGCGCCGGTCTTGTAGTGCTTCGCGTAGTTCGCGAAGACGACGGGATCGAGCGCCCAGTTTTCGTTGAACTGCGAGGGGAACTCGACGAAGTCGCGCGGCGTGTTGCCGGACGTGAAGAGCGGGTAGTTCACGTTCGACAGGAGGCCGTGGAGGGCGTGCCCGAACTCGTGGAACATCGTGGTCACGTCGTCGAACGTGAGCAGCGCGGGCTGGCCGGCGGGCGGCTTCACGAAGTTCGTCACGTTGATGATGACGGAGCTCGTGCCGACGAGCGTGGCCTGGTCGACGAAGCTGTCGTCCCAGGCGCCTCCCTGCTTCGAGTCACGAGCGAAGTAGTCGCAGTAGAAGAGGGCGATCGATTTGCCCTTCTCGTCGAACACCTCGAACACGCGGACGTCGGGCTGA
>DASYCF010001138.1:0-1685 GCA_036500365.1 Byssovorax sp. | reverse complement strand
CGGTGCGAAACGGGGACGCGACGAACACCGGGGAGGCGAGCTTCGGGAGGTCGCGCGTGTCGCTGGCGGCGACGCTCGCGCGCCGCGCGAGGGCGGCGACGAGGTTTCGCTCGGCGAGGAAGCGACCGACGCGCGTCAGCGGCAGCGCGCGGTAGCCGTCCACGAGCCGCTCGAGGGCCGCGCGTGAGACGCCGTCGAGCGTGGGCGCGCCCGCCTCGGCGACCAGATCGTCGACGCCGCGGAGGGTGTTCGACAGCCTCACGCGGGCTTGGCGCGCCGCCGCGCTGCCACGAGCGCGCGCAGCTGCGCCATCTGGTACGGCGAGCCCTCCGCGAGATCCGCGCGAACGCGCTCGAGGCGCCGCGCCCCGTGGGACGCCAAGGCTTCGCCGAGCTCGATCAACGACGAGGCGAGATCGCGTGCGTCCGGCGCCGGCAGCGCCGCCGCACCGAGGGACCGCGCGTCGACGTCGCGCGCGAACGCGAGCAGCGCGGGGAGCCCCGGATCGGCGAGAGGATCGGCGGCCGCGCGGACGCGGGCCTCCTCCGGCAGCGCGACGCTCGCGAACGTCGACAGGAGCGCGAGGGGAGCGCCGCCGACGCCCGGCTCGAGCGCGGCCCCTGCGGCGTAGCCGAGCCTCGCGAGCACGTCGGCCGCGCGCCGCTCGACGTGCTGCGCCGCCTCCGCGACGCCGGCCTCGCTCCGCGCCTCGCCGACCTTGCCGGCGCGGTTCGCGATCTGGCGATCACCGGGGTGTTTGATGCGGTACTTCGCCTCGCCGGCCTTGGCCTTCTCGAACGTCGACGCGGCGAGCGCGCGCGCGATTTCATCGCTCGGGAACGACAGCCCGAGGTGATCGAGGGCGGCGTCGAAGGTCGCGCGGTCGTCCCTTTTGTAGTCCTCGAAGCGCAGCGCGCGGACGCCCGGGCGCTCGAGCCACGCGCGCGCGAACAGCGCCCAGTTCCCGGGGCGATCGAGCAGCGTGCGCGGGTGGGGGACGCGGAGCCAGGCGTCGTAGGCGAGCGCCGGCTCGAGGCGCTTGTAGGCCGAGTAGATCGCGTCGCGCGGATCGCGCAGGAACACGATCGCGGGTTCGGCCGTCGCGCCGGCCTCTGGCAGATCCTGCGTGTAGTCGACCTCGACGTCGCCGCGGAACGCGAAGACGTCGCGCTCGAGCAGCGCGGGCATCCACTTCTCGATCTGCGAGCACGACGGGTGCAACCGCGCGCCGGCGGCGTCGTCGATCCACATCGATCGCGGCGCGCTCCGGAAGACGTTCTTCTCGACGGGGCGGTGACGCACGCGGACACCGAGCTCGAGCAGGACGTTCAGGATCCAGCTCGCGCCCGATGGCTCGATCGGGGACGCGATGGTGATCGTGCGCATCGCTCAGCGCGCGGCCTCGGCGCGGCGCTTCTCGACGATCTCGGAGAGGTTGCCGAGCGTGAAGTGCTCGGGCGCGAAGTCGTCGTCGGAGAACTGCATGCCGCACGCCTCCTCGATCTGGGCGATGAGCTCGACGGCGGCGAACGAGTCGAGGCCGAGGCCGCCCTCGAACACGTGCGTGGAGGCGTCGAGCGCGAGGGCCTCGGGCGGGTGCTTCTCCTTCACGAGGTCGACGAGCTTCGCGAGGATTTCGGCGCGGGTCATGGGGCTCCGTAGCGCTCGCGCAGCGCGGCGCGATC
>DASYCF010001137.1:0-6504 GCA_036500365.1 Byssovorax sp. | reverse complement strand
CGACGACCACCACCACGACGTCGACCGGCGGGTCCGGTGGAACGGGCGGCACCGGCGGCTTCGTCGAGATCGGCGGCTTCGGGGGCTTCGGCGGCGCCACCGACGCGTCGCCCATCAACGTGGTCGACGACACGTGGACCTACGTGCCGATCGCGGGCTCGACCTGCATGAACGGCACGCCAACGGGCATCGGCATCAACAAGATCAGCACGTCCGACGACGTGGTCATCTACCTCGAGGGCGGCAACGCGTGCTTCAACACGCTGAGCTGCTTCGCGACCTATCACCCCAACGGCTACGGACAGACCGACTTCGACCACGACCTCGCGAGCCCGGACAGCGAGCTCAACTTCCCGATCTTCACCCGGCCGACCGGGGGCGGGACGGGCGGCGGCGGCGGGAGCGGCGGCGGAGGCACCGGCGGCGGCGGCCCCGCGGCCGGGCAGCTCTTCAAGGACTACAACTTCGTCTACGTCCCGTACTGCACGGGCGACGTGCACGCCGGCGATCTCGACACGACGGTGGCCGGCGTCTATCGCCACTTCCACGGCGCCGAGAACATGGATCGCTACCTCGCGCGCATCGTCGCGACGTTCCCGGGCGCGCGCAACGTCATCGTCACGGGCTCGAGCGCGGGCGGCTTCGGCGCCGCGTTCAACTACGATCGCGTCTCCAACGCGTTCGGACCGAACGTGAACGTCACGCTGCTCGACGACTCAGGTCCCCCGATGTCGAGCGACTTCGTGGCACCTTGCCTGCAAAAGCACTTCATCGAGACGTGGGGCCTCGACCATACGCTGCCGGCGGATTGCACGGACTGTCGTCCCGACAGCGGCGTGTTCATGGAGCCGCTCGTGAGGTTCCTCGTGACCAAATATGGCGGGCAGCGTCTCGGGCTCATCTCGAGCACGCAGGACAAGACGATCTCCGGGTTCTGGTCGTTCGGCGACGACAACTGCGCGAACATCGAGGTAATGGGCGGGTACGACGGGACGATGTATACCGACGGTCTCACCGACCTGCGCAACAACATCGTAGGGTCTGGAAACAACTTCCGCATGTTCCTCATCGACGGCACTGGCTCGTTGCCGAATGGCACGACGAACAGCTCCCATGTGTGGCTCAACTGGGATCCGTACACCGTCAACTCGAACGGGACGAACCTCGGCGCGTGGCTGCAAGAGTTCCTCGATCCGCAGGCGACCTGGCCGAACGTCCCGCCGAGCGGCAGCTGATCGAGCGAGGCGCGCGCCCGCGAGACGCCGAGGCCTCCAGGCTTCGGCCGTCTTCGTTCGTCTCGGGGCTACTGGCAGGTGAAGCCGACGTGCAGCTTGTCGTTGTCGTCGACGTCGCCGCCGAAGTTCAGGCTGTAGAGATCGACCTGCGCGCCGTTCAACGTGGCGGTGACGCAGAGCGAGCCCGCGCCGACGCCGGGCGTGCACGCGCCGTCCTTCGCAGAGCCCCACTTCGTGGGCGGGGTCGTGCAGCCGTCGCAGCTGTCCTGCCAGCCGAAATACACCGCGCAGTGCGACCGGAACGACGCCTCGACGAGCGGTGACAGGCCGGCGCAGCTCAAGGTCCCGTCGGCGGCGATGGCGGTCGCGAACTGGCCTGCTGGGCATTGGCCGACCTGGCCCGTCGAGCTCACCGGCGCGGGATCGACGCAGTGAAGGCCCACGTACATGTTGTCGTTGTCGTCGACGTCGCCGCTCGGGTTCAGGCCGAAGAGCTGCGCGTTCACGCCGCCGAGCGACGCGACCGAGCACGTGTCGTTCGTGCCGGCGCCGACGGTGCACCCGGCGTCGTTCGAGAAGCCCCACTTCGGCGGGGGCGTCGCGCAGCCGCTGCAGCTGTCCTGGATGCCCGTGTAGAGCGAGCACGCGCCGCCGACATACGCGAGGACGGCGCTGCTCGCGTCGGTGCACGTGAGCTTTCCGGTCGCAGGATCGAAGCGCGTCGCGAGCTGACCTGCGGCGCACGGGCCCGTCATCGTGCTGCTCGCGCCGGCGCTGCAGTGGAGCGTCGAGAAGAGCTTGTCGTTGCTGTCGACGTCGCCGTCCGGGTTGAGGCCGAACATCAGCACGTTCGCCCCGCCGAGGTCGAACGTGGTGCACGTGTCGTTCGCGCCCGCGCCGTTTTGACAGGCCGTGCCCGAGACGTCGCCCCACTTGGTCGGCGGCGTGGTGCAGCCGGTGCAGCCGTCGCTCCAACCGAAGTAGACCGAGCAGCCGGAGTCGATCGCGGTGGCCGCGAGCGCGTCGACGCCCGAGCACGTGAGCGTGCCGTTCGGCTGCACGCCGGTGATGAACTGGTTCGTCGGGCAGGCGCGATCGCCGGTCGCGCCCGTGCTCGACGTGACCGTCGCGCCTCCGGCCCCGCCCACGCCGGCTCCGCCCAGGCCTCCGGCCGCGCCGCCCGCCGATGCGGCGCCGCCGCCGACGTCGCCGTTCGACGCGCTCGAGCTAGGCCCGCGGCCCGTCGACGACGCGCTCGATGCGCGCGAGGACGACGACGCCGCCGTCGCGTCTCCGCCATGCCCACCCGCGCCCGCGCTCGTGTCCGTCGAGAACGACGTCGCCCCTTGCGAGCCGCTCGCGCAGCCGAAGAGGACCACACATGCAGCGACGCGCGGCAGGCGCATGCGCGTCAATGCGGCGGCACGACGGGCGCGCACGTCGACACGCCGGCGCCGACGATGCTGAAGCCGCCGACGTTCGGGAGCACGACCTGCGTCGTCATCGTCGTCGGGTCGTAGTTCGTCACGCGCGAGCCGCCGCCGCTCGGGTTCGTGAAGAGCCAAAAGCTGCCGCCCCAGAACGCGAAAGCCCACGCGCTGCCGATCATCACGCCGGGCTGCGGCGCGAGCGAGAGCACGTGCGCGTTCGTGGGGTCGATCTCCCCGATCTGGATGGGCGTCGTTTCGAAGAACGCGAAGAGGCGCCCGTCGCCCGTGCCGGTGAGCTCGGCCGAGGCGTGCACCTGGTCGTACGGCCCGACCGCCGAGACGACCATGTTGGTCGTGTCGAGCTTGCCGAGCCCGGCGCCCGTGTAGTTCGCGAGGTAGAGCGTCTCTTGCGTCGACGTGGCGCCGTTCGTCGTGAAGCCCATGCCGAACGAGCTGAACGGCCCCTGCGAGTGGAAGCTCGTCGCCGTGCAGGCCGCCGTCTTGATGTCGACGGCGAAGATCTCGCTGTCGCTGTAGAGCACCCAGGCGACGCCGTTGCGATCGACCGCCATCGAGAACGGCTGCGCGCCGGGGTCGGGGCAGTGCAAGACGCCGACCTGCGTGAAGGTGAGCGTGCTCGGGTCGAAGCTGTAAAAGCCGCGCTCCTGGCTCACCACGTACACGAGCTTCGTCTCCTCGGCGCAGTCGGTGTCGGGTCCCGTGCTGGTCGAGGGCGCCACGCCGCCGACGCCCGCGGAGCCGACGAACGCTGCGCCGCCCGTGCCCGCCGTCATCTGCGCGCCCGAGCCCGCCTGCGGCTGCCCCGCCGCGGTCGTCGTGTCGCTGAAGCCGTCGGTCGACGAGCTGTCGTTCCCGGCGGAGCAGGCGAACACCGCCATCGACGCGAACAGAGGCCAAGCTACGTGTCGAACCATAGCGTGAGAGTACAGCCTCGCTCGATCGATGTCATGGAGGCTCGCGGAGCCAGCCGCGCGCTGCGTCAAAACCACGGGCGCCGTCACGGTCGGTTCGCGCTCCGCGTTCGACGAGGCGCGCAGGCGGGTACGCGCGCGCCTCGGTGTCGCGGCCTGCCCCGTCGATTGCGGCCAATCGCGATGGCCCGACGGACATTTGGCCAAGGCATGCTGGTTGCAGCAGGGTGGGGTCATGAACACGACCCCGCAGGGCGAAGAGCCCGAGCTCCCGATCGACGACGACATCCCGCCGCACACCGACTGACGGCCCGCGCCAGCGGAGCCGTCGTGACTGACGGCCCGCGCCAGCGGAGCCGCCGTGACTGACGCTCACGGCCGCGAGATCGAGACGCGCTCGCCGTCCGTCGACCAAGCCACCGCGCCGCCGAGATCGGTGCGAACCACGGTCGCGTGCGTCGCGGCGAGCGCGCTGAGCGCGATCGGGTTCGGGTGGCCGAAGCGGTTTCGCACGCCCGTCGACACGACCGCGACCGAGGGCGCGACCGCCGCGAGGAACGCAGGCGAGCTCGACGTCCTGCTCCCGTGATGGCCGACCTTCAACAGGTCGGCGGAGAGCGTCGCTCCCGCCGCGAGGAGCCGCCCCTCCTCGCCGCGCTCGGTGTCTCCGACGAGCAGCGCCGCGCGCGCGCCGAACGCGACGCGGAGCACGAACGAGTTGTCGTTCGCGCCGACGTCGGGCGTGAGCGCAGGGCACGGCGCGAGGACGTCGACGCGCGCGCCGCCGATCGCGTGCGCGCCGCAGACGTCGGCCGGCCGGCGAATCGGCACGCCGCGCGCGCGGAGCGCCGCGAGCATGTGCGCGTAGGTCGCGCCCGCACCGTCGCGCTCGCCCTGCCCCGTGTCCCAGAGCTCGCCGACGGCGAGCGCGGGCAGCGCCGACGCGAGGCCGCCGAAGTGATCTGGGTGCGGATGCGTGAGCACCACGACGTCGACCCGCGAACGACGTCGCATGCGCAGGACGGGCAGCAGCACGCGAACGCCCGTGTCGACCGGGCTTCCGACGAAGCCGCCGCCGTCGATCATCATCGCGCGGCCGTCGGGTAGATCGACGAGCAGCGCGTCGCCCTGGCCGACGTCGAGCGCCGTGACGCGCAGCTCGCCCGTCGGACAGCCCGCCGCGCGCGCCCCGATCTCGAGCGCCGCGAGCGCGCCCGCGAGGCCGACGATGCTCGCCGCTCGACGCCGCGACGAGCTCGCCGTCGCGACGAACGCGGCCCCGACGACGAGCGCGGCGAGCTCGCCCGGCGTCGGGGGCGGCACGTGCAGGACCGCGCCGCTCGCGGTGGTGACGCGCGCGACGAACCGCGTGGCGACGAGCGCCCCCGAGCCGAGCAGCGCCGCGCCGCGCTCGACCGACGGGAGCGGCGCGAGCAGCGCGTGCAAGAGGCACAGCGGCAACGCGGCGAGCTCGCCCACGGGCGCTGCGACGACGTTGGCCGCCACGCCCAGCACGGGCACCGTCGGCGACAGCATCGCGAGCAGCGGCGTGCACGGGATGGTCGCCGCGAGCGTCGCCGCGACGGGCGCGAGCAGCACGCGGAGCGCCGCCGGCCCGCGCACGATACGGGCTGCGATGGGCGGACCGAGCGCGAAGAGCCCGGCTGTGGCGGCAGCCGACAGCGAGAACGACACGTCGCACACGACGAGCGGATCGGCGATCGCGCAGCCGAGGAGCGACAGGCCGAGCGACCGCGCCGGCAGCGGCCTGCGCCCGAGCGCGCGCGTGGCGAGCACGACGGTCAGCATGGCGGCCGCGCGGATCGCGGACCCGCTCCCGCCGGCGAAGTCGGCGTACGCCCACGTGATCGGGACGAGGACGATCGACACGAAGCGCTCGGGATCACCTCGCGCCGCGATCGCCGGGATGCGCAGCAGGATCGCCCGCAAGATCGCCGCGGCGCCGAGGACGGCGACGACGAGGTGCGTCCCGCTGACGGCGAGCAGGTGCGCGAGGCCGCTGTCGCGGAACGCCTGGTCGTCGTCCGGCGCGAGGTCTGCCTCGCCGAGGACGAGCGCGCGCGCGAGCGGCGCCGCGTCGGCAGGGAACGTCGCCTGGATGCGCTCGCGGACCTCGGCGCGCGCGTGATCGATCCACGCGAGCGGGCCGCGACCGCGGCCGATCACGTCGAGGCCGACCGCGCTGCCGCTCGCGGTCACCATCGTCCGCGTGATCGACGGCCACGGCGAAGGGAGCTCGTCGTTGAGGAAGAGGTGCAGCGGCGCGACGTCGGCCACGAGCGCGACGCGGTCGCCTCGAGCGAGCTCGCGCGGCGCTCCGTAGACCCGCGCGCGGAGCCCGGCGGCGGGCTTGTCGTCGCACGTGGCGCCAGCGAGCAGCTCGACATCGATCCGCGCGTCGCCGAGCACCTCCTCCGCGTCGGGCCGCAGCAGGACGACGGGCGACGATCGCACCGTCGCGTCGCCCACGCAGCGGGCCGGCGGCTTCACGAGCGCGAGCCCGGCCTGGTAGCGCTCCTTCGCGCGGTCGATCGCCGACGCGGCGCGCGCGCCGCCGACCACGAACGCCGCGAGCGCGAGCGCGACGACGACGCGTGACGTCCCGCGCGACGCCGCCGCCCACACGCCGACGGCCGCGGCCGCCGCCCAGCCGGGCGCGAGCGGGAGCGCGGCGCCTCCCGCGAGCGCGAGGCCGATGAGCAGCGCAGGGTCCACGGCGCGCACGTCAGCAAACCGGGGTCCAGCCGCGCGATCGCGGGGATGTGGCCCGCACCGAACGACGAGGGGCCCGCGGAGAGGTGGCGGCGCCGCGGCGGCGCCGATAGACTCGCCAGGTCGTCGCCCGCCGGAGCGACCTGGACCCGGAGGTTCATGCCCTCGATCGCC
>DASYCF010001136.1:0-4224 GCA_036500365.1 Byssovorax sp. | reverse complement strand
CGATCGCGGCGACGCCCGCGCCGCCCAGGCCGAGGAACAGGCCGAAGTCCCGCGTGACGCGCGCGTTGTCGGAGGCCGGATCGAACGCGCCGCACCGCTTGCCGGGGAGCGTGCATTTCGCGTCGATGTCCGCCTGCGTGGCGCGCTCGTCCACGAGGAAGACGACGCCGCCAGCGACGAGCGCGGCGCCTCCGCCGGCGGTGATCCACACCCACGCCGGCACGCGCCGCGCCCCCGTCTCGGCCGACGCCGCGGCGGCGGGCGCGACGGTGGACGAGGCGCCCGGCGCGAGGGTGATGCTCACGTCGGCCAGCGAGCCGTCGACCGCCGTCACGCTCTGGCGCGCGTCGGCGAAGCCTCGCGCGACGACGACGACCTCGTGCGCGCCCGCGTCGACGGGCACCGCCTCACCGAGCGCGGCGCCCGCGAGCACGACCCCATCGCGCGAGACCGTCGCTCCGGCGGGCGCGTTCGTGACGCGGACGCGCAGGCGCGCGAGGCGTGGCTCGAGGCCGGCGATCAGCTTGCGCGCGTACGCGTCGAGCTCGGCGCGGCGCTGCGCGCCGGGCGTCTCCTCGTTCAACACGAGCGCGCGCTGGCACGACGACCACGCCGTCGCGAGCCTGCCGGCGTGCGTCTGACACTTCGCGACGTTGAGGAGGGCGCTCGGCGAAGGGTCGAGGTCGTAGCTCGCGCTGAACTTCGGGCACGCGGTCGCCCAGTCGCCGGTGTCGAGCGCCTTCACCGCGGCCTGGAAGAGCGCGTCGGCCGCCGCGGGGTCTCGCCGCGCCCCCTCCGCCCCCGCCACGGCCGTCGCCGACGCGACCGCGAGGCCAACGGCGAGGGCGACGGCGCTTCGCACGAGGCCACGACCATAGCCCGCCGACCCCGCCGGCGCCGTCGCAAAGAACCACGCGCGTGGGCCCATCGGTCAGCGAGACCGGGTCGGATCGACGGGGGCGGGCGCGGAGGACGCGAGCGGCGCCGGCTGCGCCGAGGCGGGCGCCGCGCGCCCGTGACGAGGAGGTGCCTTGCCAACGCCGGCGGCTGCGCGCGCCGTCGCGCTCGCCGCAGACGGGGCCGTCGGAGCGACCGACACCGTGACGGAGGCCGCCGGCGACGCGCTCGCCGAGGTCGCGGCGGACGGCGCCGCCGAAGGCGCAGGCGACGCGCTGGCGGAGGTCGAGGCGGAGGTGCTGCCTGCGGGCGTCGACGCGGGGGCGACGCTCGCGGCGACCGGCGCGTTGCGAGACCGCAGGACGATCAGCGACACGAGCGCCCCGAGCACGACCGCGAGCGCGACCGCGGCGACGCCCGCGAAGCCCACCGACGGACGCGCGCGCACGCGGCTGCTCGCGACCGGCTGCTCGGTGGGCGCCGACGCCTTGCCGAGCTGCGGCCCGGTGACGACGCGCACGGCGACGACGCGCTCGACCTCGCGCCAGAGCGCGAAGAGCGAGTCGCGCGCCGCGCGGAGGACCACATCGAGCCCTGAGACGAACGACCCCGTCGCGGATTGCCGAGCCGCCGCGTCGAACGCGTGGACGCCGAAGGCCCGCGCGAGCATCGCGACGGTCTCCTGCGCGCTCGAGAACCGCGCCGCCGGGTCGAGCGCCGCGGCCCGCTTGAACCAGAGATCGAACGTCGGCGGGAGCTTCACGCCGTACCGCGCTGCGCGCACCGACGGCGCCTCGGTCGGGCCCCGGAGCGCCTGCGCCAACACGGACATCGCGTCGGGGCTCTCGAAGTACACGCGCTGGACGAGCAGCGCGTACGCGATGTGCGCGAGCGCGTAGTGGTCGGTCGCGGGGCCGAGCGTCGCCGTGCCCTCTATCTGTTCGGGGGACATGAACGGCGGCGTACCCACGCTCTGCGTCGCCCGCGCGATGGTCGATCGTCGCACGAGCTTCGCGATGCCGAAGTCGAGGATCTTGAGCCGCGGCGTCCCGTCCTCGCGGAACGTGAGGTAGAGGTTCTCGGGCTTCAAGTCGCGGTGGACGATGCCGCGCTCGTGCGTCTTCGCGAGCGCGAGCGCCGCCTGGCCGAGGAGCGCGACGACCTCGATCGGCACGAGCGCGCGCCGCGTCGCGAGCTCGGCGAGGTCGGCGCCGCGGAGCAGCTCCATCACGAGGAACGGCGAGCCGCTCTCCGCGTCGACGCCGGCGTCGAACGTCTCGACGATGTGGTCGCTCTCGATGTCGGCGGCGACCGTCGCCTCGAGGCGAAAGCGCTCGCGCAGCGCGGGGTCCGTGACGAACTCGGGCAGCATGACCTTCAGCGCGCGCCGGCGCTGCGTCTCGAGGTGGACGACCTCGTAGACCGCGCCCATGCCGCCGGCCTTGAGGCAGCGCACGACGCGGTAGCGCTTGTCGAACACGGCGCCGACCTCGAGCACCGCGCGCGCGGCGCCGTCTTGCTTCACGCGATGGTCCCCCGCTCCGGCCACGCGCCGATGCTAAGCAATTTTGCAACCGCCGCGTCACGCGCCGATCGCGGCGAGGATGCGGTCGAGCTCGTCGAGCGACGCGTACGAGATGGCGAGCTCGCCGTGGTTGCCCTGGTCGCGGACCTCGCACTTCGCGCCGAGCCGTCGCATGAGGCGCGCCTCGAGGTCGCGGATCGCGGGCGACTTGCCGGGCTTGGCGGGCTTCGTCTCGCCGGGCGTCGCGCCCTTCGTCTTCGCGGCGCGCACGAGCTCCTCGACCTTGCGCACGGGCAGCCGGCCGCGCGCGGTCTTCTCGGCGATGTCCTCCATCGCCTTTCCCGCCGGCGCGCCGAGGAGCGCCCGCGCGTGGCCCTCGGTGAGCTCGCGCGCGATCACCATCGTGCGGATGCGCTGCGGGAGCTGCAGCAGGCGCAGCGCGTTCGTGACGGTGCTGCGGTCCTTGCCGACGCGCTCGCCGACGCTCTGCTGCGTGTAGCCGTGCTCCTCGATGAGGCGCTGGTACGCCTCGGCGATCTCGATCGGGTCGAGGTCGGCGCGCTGGAGGTTCTCGACCAACGCCATCTCGAACGCCTCCTTCGGGGAGACGTCCTTCACGACGACGAGCACGTCGTGCAGGCCGGCGCGCTGCGCCGCGCGCCACCTGCGCTCGCCGGCGATGATCTCGTAGCGATCGCGGCCCGCGGCGACAGAGCCGTCGTGACCGCCGCCCTTGCCCTCGCGGCGCACGACGATCGGCTCGATGAGCCCGTGTTCGCGGATCGACTGCGTGAGCTCCTCGAGCTCGGCCTCGTCGAAGTGCTGGCGCGGCTGGCCGACGTGCGGCGCGATCTTCTCGATCGGGCACACGAACGCGCTCCGCTCGCCGCCGGCGCCGGGCGACGCGGGCAGCAGCGCGTCGAGCCCGCGGCCGAGCGCGCGGCGCGGCGCGTTCTTCGGATCGATCGTCGTCATGCGCTCGGCGCCTTCCTGTCGTCGATGACCTCGCGCGCGAGGCTCAGGTAGCCCTGCGCGCCCTTCGACGACACGTCGTAGAGGAGCGCGGGCTTTCCGTGCGACGGCGCCTCGCTGAGCTTCACGTTGCGCGGGATCACGGCGTCGAACACGCGGAAGTGGCGCTTCACCTCGTCGGCGACCTGGTGCGTGAGCGAGTTGCGCCCGTCGAACATGGTGAGGACGATGCCCTCGACCGCGAGCTCGGGGTTGTACGCGTGCCGCACGCGATCGATCGTCGCCATCAGGTGCGCGAGGCCCTCGAGCGCGTAGAACTCGCACTGGAGCGGCACGATCACGCGCTGCGCCGCGGTGAGGGCGTTCAGCGTCAAGAGCCCGAGCGACGGCGGGCAGTCGATGATGACGTACGCGTACTGGCCGACGTGCGGCAGGAGCGCAGAGCGGAGGCGCGTCGCGCGATCGGCCGCGTCGACGAGCTCGAGCTCGACCGCCACGAGATCCTGCGTCGCCGGCAGGACGTCGAGCGCGGCGACGTCGGTCGCGCGCGTGGCCTCGGCGACCGTCGCGCGCCCGATCATCACATCGTAGAGCGAGAGCTCGACCGAGCGGTGCCCGACGCCGACGCCGCTCGAGGCGTTGCCCTGCGGATCGCAGTCGACGAGGAGCGTCTTCTCCTCGGCCGCGGCGAGGCTCGCGGCGAGGTTCACGGCCGTCGTCGTCTTGCCGACGCCGCCCTTCTGGTTGGAGATCGCGTAGACGGCGCCCATGGGGGAAGCAGCCTAGCCGCCGCCGCGGGGTCGCTTCTTGGCCATTCCCGGACGACGCGG
>DASYCF010001135.1:0-9218 GCA_036500365.1 Byssovorax sp. | reverse complement strand
GACGTCGACGGCCGCGCCGTGGTAGCGCGCGAACGCGTCGACCGACGTGACGAGCAGGCCCTGGCTGCCCGAGGGGCGCAGGCGCGTGTCGAGCTCGTAGCCCGGGCCGGCCGCGTGCGACACGCCGATGAGCCGCATCATGCGACGCGCGGCGCGGCCGAAGAACGCCTCGGGCTCGACGCCGGGCGGCGCCCGCTCGGGCGCGAACAAGAAGAGCACGTCGAGATCGGACCCGTAGCCGATCTCGCGCCCGCCGAGCTTGCCCATCGCGAGGACCGCGAGGCCGCGCTCGTCGCCCCCGAGGACGGCGCGCGCGGCGGCGTCGAGCGTCGCGTCGGCGAGCTCGCTCAGCGCGAGCGTCGCGCCGCGCGTGTCGAGCTCTCCCGCGAGATCGGCGAGCGCGACCTCGATCGTCACGCGCGCCTTCGCGCCGCGGAGCGCGCCGATCGTCACCTCCTCGTCGTCCTCGTTCGGGGCGGCCGGCGCGACGCTCTGCTCGGCGGCGACCACCTCGGCCCGCGCCATCGCGGGCGACGGCGCGCCTCGCCGAAAGAGCACGGCGTCGCCGAGGTCGGGCTGGTTGGCGACGGCCTCGCCGACGAACGCGCTCGCGCCGACCGCCTCGACGAGCCTGCGGAGGCCGCGCCGATCGTCGACGAGGAGCTTCGCGTAGATGCCCGGGTGGCGCACGCGCCCGAAGATCCGCCGCAGGTAGCGCGCGGCCTGCTCGGGGTCGGACGCGTCGACCACGCCGTCGAGCACCGTCTCGGCGAGCTCGGGCATCGCCTCGCGGGTGCGCGCGCCGAGCGGCGCGTCGGGGTGCCTCGCGAGCGCGGCGAGATCGCGCGCGGCGCTCTGCCAGCGGGCCTCGGCCTCGGCCTCGGCGAAGGGGCTCGCGGGCGCGCGCGCGGCGACGCGCACGACCGCGTCGACGAACGCGTCCTCGTTCGACCGCTCGAGCGCGGCGAACGCCTCGGTCCACCGATGCGGGGCGACGGCGCGCGCCGCGTCGGGCGGGGCGAGCGAGCGGAAGCGCTCCGCGACGAGGCGCGTCTTGTGCGCGAAGTCCTTCGTCAGCGCGCCGCCGTCGGCGAAGCCGAGCGCGCGCGCGGTGCGGTCGAGGTCCGCGTCGGCTCCCGGGAGCGCGTGCGTCTGGATGCCGGTCGCCGTCTGCACGACGTGCTCGGCGCGCCGCAGCGCGAGGTACGCGTCCGAGAGCTCGCGGAACTCGCGATCGCTGACGAGCCCCTGCGCGCGCAGGCGACGGAGCGCCTCGAGCGTGCCGCGGACACGGAGCTGCTTCGCCTTGCCGCCCCACACGAGCTGCAGCGTCTGCGCGAAGAACTCGGCCTCGCGGATCCCGCCGGGGCGCAGCTTCAGATCGCGCGCGCCGTCGTCCGAGAGCTCGGCGCGCGAGCGCCTCGCGAGCTCGATCATGTCGACGGCGATGCGCGGGTCGACGGCGCGGCGCCACACGAAAGGCGCGAGCGACTCGAGCACCTCGGCGCCGAAGTCGAGGTCGCCGGCCACGGGCCTCGCGCGGAGCAGCGCGGCGCGCTCCCACAGGCGACCGAACGCCTCGTAGTAGCGCTCCGCGGCGGCGAGCGAGTTCACGATGGGTCCGCCGCGCCCCTCGGGCCGGAGGCGCAGATCGACGCGCCACACGAACCCGTCCTCGGTCGGCTCCTCGAGCGTCGCCGTGACGCGCTTCGCGACGCGCGTCCAGAAGTCGTGGAGCGTCGTCGAGCCGGCGGGCGCCTCGGCGACGCCGTCGTCGGTGTCGTAGACGTAGATCAGGTCGACGTCGGACCCGGCGTTCAGCTCGTCGCCGCCGAGCTTGCCCATGCCGAGCACGGCGAAGCGACCGGGCGCGCCGCTCGACGTGCGCGGCGCCCCGCACCGCGCCTCGACGTGGAAGCGCGCCTCGTCGACGGCGATCTGCAGCGTGACGTCGGCGAGCGCCGCGAGCTCGGCGGAGGTGACGTCGACGTCGGCGCCGCCGAGCGCGGGCGGCAGGATCTCGCGCAGCGCGACGCGGGCGCGCTCGTCGCGCGCGGCGAGGCGGAGCTCACGCCGCACGCGCGCCTCGTCGCCGAGATCGCCGAAGCGCGCCGTGATGACGCGGCGGAGCGTCGCCCGGTCGCGCGCCGACGCGAAGCCGTCCGCCGCCATGCGCGCCGCGAGCCCGGGATCGCGGACGAGCGTGGGCACGAGCGCCGGGTACGCCGCGCCGAGCAGCGTCGCGATCGCGTGGGCAGCCGAGCCATGGCCGAGCGACGCGGCGAACCGCGTCGCGAGCTCGGGCGCGCGCGCCGGGTCCACGCGAGCGGCGAGGTCGAGCACACCACCGTCGTGCACTGGCCGCGCGCGTCCGGCAAGCGCCGCCGCGCGTCTGCCCGTCGCTTCGCGGTATGCTCGCGCCGTGCGCATCCTCTGTGTCTCCGACGTCCACGGTCACGCCGACGCGCTCGCGGCCGTCCTCGCCACGGCGGAGCGGCGCGGCTGGGATCTCGTCGTCGCCGCGGGCGATCACTGCTTCCCCGGGCCGAAGCCGCTCGAGGCGTTCCAGCGGCTCGCGCGGGTGAAGGCGCTCCTCGCCCAGGGCATCGGCGACCGTGCGCTCGCGACGATCGACCCCTCGGCGGTCCGCGGGCGGAGCGACCGCGAGCGCGAGCGCCTCGAGCGCCTCGCCGCGGTGCGCCTCGAGCTCGGCGACGCCGTCCTCGCGCGGCTCGCGGCGCTGCCCGAGATCGTGCGCGTCCCCCTCCCCGACGGGCGCGAGCTCGTCGTCGTGCACGGCTCCCCGACCGACGCGACGGAGCCCATGACGCACGACATGTCCGACGACGAGATCTCCGCGCTCCTCGGCGACGACCCGGCCGACATCGTGGTGTGTGGTGGCTCACACGTGCCGTTCGATCGCCTGGTTTCGGGCGTGCGCGTCGTGAACGTCGGCTCGGTGGGCGAGGCGCCCGAGTCGACGTCGGGCGCGCCCGGAGGCGCGAGGGCGCACGCCACGTGGATCACGGTGCCGAAGCTCAGCGAAGCGGGCGAGGGCGGGCCCGTCGTCGAGCAGTTCGCGGTGCCGCTCGGGAAAGCCGCTTGAAACGGGCGGCCTCGTTCGGCGTACACTGAGAGAAGTGCCCATCTCGAGCTCGCCCCCGTCCTCGGACGACATGGAGGACACGCGCGTCGCGAACCTGCGCGAGCTGCAGGCGGAGCTCGCCGCGCGCACGCAGCGAGACCGCGCCTACCTCATCGTGCTCGCGGGCTCGAACGTCGGCGAGATGCACCGGGTCGAGGGCGACGAGACCGTCATCGGCCGCGCGCAGAACGCGTCGATCCGCCTCAACGACGACGGCATCTCGCGGCGCCACGCGCGCGTCGCGCAGAGCGGCGCCGACGTGGTGATCGAGGATCTCGGCAGCGCCAACGGCACCTTCGTGAACGGCGACACGGTGACGCGCCGCGTGCTCCAGGACGGCGACAAGATCCGAATCGGTTCGACGACGATCCTCAAGTTCACGTACCACGACAAGCTCGACGAGAGCTTCCAGCAGCAGATGTACGACGCCGCGCTCCGCGACGCGCTCACGCGGGCGTTCAACAAGAAGTACTTCCTCGACCGGCTCGAGACCGAGATCTCCTACGCGACGCGCCACAAGACGAACCTCTCGCTCGTGATGTTCGACATCGACCATTTCAAGCGCGTGAACGACACGTTCGGCCACCTCGCGGGCGACTACGTGCTCACGCGCGTCGCCAAGCTCGCGATGGCGACCGTGCGCTCGGAGGACGTGTTCGCGCGCTACGGCGGCGAGGAGTTCGCCGTGATCTGCCGCGGCGTGTCGCTCACGAGCGCGGGCATCCTCGGCGAGCGGCTACGGCAGCTCGTCGAGGTGTCGCAGTTCGAGCACGAGCAGCAGCGCGTGCCGATCACCATCAGCGCAGGCATCGCCGGCTACCCGGAGACGCCCGTGCAGAGCGCGACCGAGCTCATCGCCGCCGCCGACGAGGCGCTCTACGAGGCGAAGCGGACCGGGCGAAACCGCGTGCTCTTCAAGCAGCCGGCGCGCTGAGCCCGGCGTCCTCGAGCAGCGCGAGCGCGGCGTTGCGCCCGCACGCGCCGTGCACGCCGGCGCCGGGGTGCGCGTACGACGAGCCGAGGTACAGCCCGTCGACCGGCGTGCGGTGGCGGAAATAGGGGAAGACGGGGCGCATGAAGAGCTGGTGCTGGATCTGCGCCGAGCCGCCGCCGAGGTCGCCGCCGACGAGGTTCGCGTTCATGCGCTCGAGGTCGATCGGCGAGAAGGCCTTGCGCGCGAGCACGCGCTTCATGAAGCCTGGAGCGAGGCCCTCGATGCGCGCGTCGACGCGGTCGGCGAAGCGCTCGCGCGCCGACTCCCAGCCGCCCTCGAGGGCGGAGGGCACGCGCGAGTAGGCCCAGAGCGTGTGCTTGCCCGCGGGCGCGCGCGTCGGATCGGCGAGCGACTGCTGACCGATGACGAGGTACGGGTGCTCGGGTAGCTCGCCGGCGCGGACCTGCTTCGTGAATCGGGCGAGGTCGTCGATCGAGTCGCCGAGGTGGACCACCGCGGCGTCGCGGCACGCGTCGATCGCCCACGGCACCGGCCCGTCGAGCGCCCAGTCGATCTTGAACGTGCCGAAGCCGTACGCGAAGCCGCGCATCGCCTCGGCGACGTCGAACGGGATCCACTCGCGCGCGACGAGCTTCAAGAACAGCGCAGGCGCGCCGACGTCGGCGACGACGCCGAGGCGCGCCTCGATCTCGCTGCCGGAGGCGGTGCGGACGGCGACGGCGCGGCGGCGCTTGACGACGATCGACTCGACGCGCTCGTTGCACCACACCTGCCCGCGCGACGCCTCGAGGCGGCGGACGAGCGCCTTCGCGATCGCGCCGGCGCCGCCCTCGGGCACGCCGAAGCCGCCGCTCGACGCGAGCATGCCGAGGACGAAGCCGACGATCGCGCCGCACGCGTCGTCGGGACCGACATCGGTGTGCAGGGCGAGCCCAGGCAGGACGCGGCGCGCCGCCTCGGTGCGAAAGATCGCCTCGGCGTAGCCGCGCCCGCTCGACGCGGCGACGCGCGCGAGCTGGAGCAGGTTGGCGGGACCGAAGCGCGCCATCGGCGCGATCGCAGGCAAGGTCGAGAGCAGCGCGTCGAGCATCCGCTCCTTCGTGGCATCGTGCCACACCGCGAGCTTTCGCCACGCCGCCGCGTCGGGCCCGAAATGCTGCATGGTGAGCTCGAGGTCGCGGCTGATCGCGGCGCACGTGCCGTCGGGCGCGGGGTGCGCGAGATCGATGGGCGCGTGCCGCCACACGAGCCCTGCGCCGGGCAAATCGAGCGGTTTCAGCGCTGGCGACAGCTGCCCGAAGGGGAAGAACGCCGCGCCGAGGTCGCTCGTGAAGCCCGGCAAGGTCGTCACACCCGAGCGCGCCGCGCCGCCGTACGTCGGCTCGGCCTCGAGCACGAGCACGTCGAGCCCGGCGCGCGCCAGCCAGCACGCTGCCGAGAGCCCGTTGGGGCCTGCTCCCACGACGACGACGTCGATCACCGACGCTGGCTTATCAGACCGTCGCGCGCGCATCACGCGCGGCGGCCCGCTTCCTGCTGATGGTCCTCGCAGACGCGACGACGGCTCCGGCCACGCCGCGCGAAACCTCACACAAGGAGTCGAGTCATGCTCAGGTGGTCCGTCATCTTCTTCGTCATCGCCCTGGTCGCGGCGCTCTTCGGTTTCGGCGGCATCGCCGGAGACGCGGCGGGCATCGCGCGCATCCTGTTCGTCGTGTTCCTCGTGGTCGCGGCGCTCTCGTTCCTGTTCGGCCGGCGCGTCGCCGTTTGACGTACCGCGGGCGCCCTCACTCGGTCGCGGGCGCGACGGCGATCGTCGCGAGGGCGCCCTTGCGCAGGAGGCGGACGAAGATCACGCGGCCGTCGCGCTCCTTGCCGAGCGCGCGGAAGAGCGCGTCCGCGTCCGCGACGGGCTCGCCCGACACGCCGACGATCAGATCACCAGGCGCGAAGCCCGCGCGCTCGGCGGGGCTCGCCTTCGTGACCTTCATCACCTCGACGCCGGTCTCGACCGCGAGAGAGTGCGCGCGCAAGAGACGTCGATCGATCGGCCGGGTCCGGACCTCGACGCCGAGGCGCGCGCGGCGCACGCGGCCGTGGGCGAGCAGCTCCGGCACGACCCAGCGCGTCGTGTCGGCGGAGACCGCGAACGAGAGGCCCTGCGCGCCGGCGATGATCATCGTGTTCACGCCGACGAGCCGGCCGCGCGCGTCGACGAGCGGGCCGCCCGAGTTGCCCGGGTTGAGGGGCGCGGTGTGCTGCACGACGCCCTCGATCTTGCGGCCGCCCGCGCCGCGCATCGAGCGACCGAGCGCGCTCACGACGCCGGTCGACACGGTGGACGCGAAGCCGAGCGGGTTGCCGATCGCCACGACGAGCTGGCCCACGCGGAGGCGCGCGGGGCCGATCTCGACGAACGGCAGGCCCGACGCGGGGGCGACGCGCACGACGGCGAGATCGGTCGCCGCGTCCTCGCCGATGACCGACGCCTCGAGCTTCTCGCCGGCCGCGAGCACGACCTCGACGTGCTTCGCGCCCGCGACGACGTGCGCGTTCGTGAGCAGGTAGCCGTCGGGCGCGAAGAAGAACCCCGAGCCCGCGCCCGCGTCGCCGCGCCGGCCGGAGCCGCGCCGAAGCACGCTCACGACCGCCGCGCCGACGCCCTCGACGACGTCGACCACCGCGCGCGAGAACGCGTCGAGCTCGTCGTCGCCGGCGACGCGCCTCGGCGGCGGCTCCGGCGGGCGTTCCGGTGCGTCTTCGGCGAGGACGGCGAGGGCGAGCGTCATGCATCGAGCGTTCGCTCGTCTGGCGCCGAGTCAACGCGCCGCGCCTGAACGACCGCGGCGCTCCACCGACCCGGTGCGGATCGCTCGATCCACCGCGTGCACGGCATCGCGCGCGGTTGACTCGCTCGGGCGACGGCCTCAGGAGGACGCCATGACGACGGACGAACGCTGGACCGAGGTCGACGACTACTTCAGCCCGATCGTCGACGAGGACGCCGCGCTGAAGGACGCGAACCGCGCGAGCGCCGACGCCGGGCTCCCCGCGATTCAAGTCGCCGCGAACCAAGGCAAGATGCTGCAGCTCATGGCGCGTGCGTGCGGCGCGAGGAACATCCTCGAGGTCGGCACGCTCGGCGGCTACAGCGCCATCTGGCTCGCGCGCGCGCTGCCCGAGGGCGGCAAGCTCGTCACGCTCGAGATCTCCGAGAAGCACGCGGAGGTCGCGCGGAAGAACATCGCGCGCGCCGGCCTCGCGAACGTCGACGTCCGCGTCGGCCCGGCGCTCGGCGCGCTCGAGAAGATGCACGGCGAGGGCCTGCCGCCGTTCGACTTCACGTTCATCGACGCGGACAAGCCGTCGAACCTCCCGTACTTCGAGCACGCGATCGCGCTCTCGCGCAAGGGCGCCGTCATCGTCGTCGACAACGTCGTGCGCGCTGGCCGCGTCGTCGACGAACACAGCGACGACGCGAACGTCGCCGGGGTTCGAAGGCTGCGCGACGCGCTCGCGAACGAGCAGCGCGTGAGCGCCACCGTCGTGCAGACGGTCGGAGCGAAGAGCTACGACGGCTTCGTGATGGCCGTCGTGCTCTAGGTCTAGGGCGCCGCTCACGTCGTGAGATCGATCTCCGCGCCGACGAACGCGCCGTAGCGAGCGGCGGCCTCCGCGAGCGCTCCGGTGACCGCGCGCGACGGGGCCTCGACGAGGTCGAGCGCGACCGCGACGCGCGACCGCTTCGTCGTGCGGCGCCACGTGCCGACGACGCGGCCGTCGACGACGACGACGGGCGCGAAGATGCCGTTGCCGAGCCGCGCCGCGTGCTCCGCGTCGAAGAGCTCGTCGCGCCCGCGGTACGCCACCGTGTACTCGTCCCACGCCGGGAGCAGCAGCGCGCGAGGCCCCGCTCGAGCCGGCGCCGCGGCGTCCGCGCCCACGTAGCGAATCACGCCGCGCGCGTGGGTGGCGGCCACCGCAGGAGACGCGGCGGCGATGGCCCGCCGCGCCTCGCCGAGCGTGAGGCCCGACCACCACGCGAAGTCCCGATCGGCCGCCGGGCCGTGGCTCGTGAAGTAGCGCCGCGCGAGCTCGGCGAGCGCCTCGTCGCCGGCGAGCAGGCTGGCGCGCGGCCGCGGGATCCACGCGTCGACGAGCGTGAACGTCGGCTGCTTGTCGCCGTGCGGCCCCATGCAGAGGACCCCCTCCATCGCGAGCCGACCGAGGATGTGCGCGCCGCGCTGGCCCGTCGTGACGATGCCCGCGCGCTCGAGCGACGCGAGCGTGTCGGGGCGAGGCAGCGGCGGCGCCCCGTCGAGCGCGCGCGCGAGGTGGTCTCGGCAGCGGCCGAACGTCGCCTCGTCGAGGCCGAGCTCGCGGTAGCGGCCACTGGCGCGGCGGATCACGCGCGGCGCGAGCAGCGCGACGAGCCAGCGCAGGTCGGCCCGCGCGACGAAATGCAGCGTGCCGCGCATGGGCCAGGTGCGGACGATCGCGCCGTCGGCCTCCGCGCGCGCGACGGTCGCCTCGGTGGCGCGCGCGACGCGCAGCCCGACTCCCAAGAGGCCGCCGCGGTGGCCCTGCGCCTGCACGGCGCCGAACGCGGCGACGGCGGCCGCCGCGTCGTCGAACGGCGCGCCGACGAGCCGATGCGCCGCGAGCCGCGCGCGGAGGAGAGAGGAGGCCATCAGGTCGGGCCGGTCGCGGAGATCACCGCGCAGCGCGAGCGGGCCTCACGCTGCGACGACCGCTCACTCGTCGTAGAACGATCCGCCGAACGAGACCGCGCTGCCGGGGCCCGGGTCCGGCGTCATGGCCGCGTCGAAGTAGTCGAGGTACGGCGTCCACACCGCGGCCGTGTCCTCGACCTCGATGAGGGCGGTGACCGTGAAGTCGGTGCCCGTGATCTCGGCTCCGTATTGGCCGTCGCGCCCCATGACGCCGAGCGTGCCCAGGTCGGCGAACGGCACGGGACCGCCCGACGTGATCGTCACCGTGAGGCGACCGCTCAACGCCGGCGTGGTCCCGTCGTCGAGCTGGATCGCCGTCGAGTTCGTGAAGACGAGCACGCCGCCGGCGAGGTCCGAGTCGGCCGCGCTGAACGCGAACGCCTCG
>DASYCF010001134.1:0-5398 GCA_036500365.1 Byssovorax sp. | reverse complement strand
TCTGCGCGGGCATCGCTTGAGCCGAAGCGGCAGCGAGGCGAAAGCACGGGGTTTGGGGCGGAGCCCCATCGCAACTAGCTGCGTGGCGAGCCCGTAGCCGCGCGGGTAGGCTAGGCGCGTCATGGTCGCCGCGACGCCGCTGCTCGAACGCAATGACGCCAGCGTCGAGGCGGCGTTCGCCGCGTCGCCGCCCGAGGTCGTCGCCGAGATCCTCGACGGGGAGCTCCACGTGCAGCCGCGCCCGGCGCAGCCTCACACGCACGCGGCGAGCTTCCTCGGTGGCGAGCTCCATCAACCATTCAACCGTGGGCGCGGTGGGCCGGGTGGATGGTTCATCCTCGACGAGCCCGAGCTCCACCTCGGGCCGCGGCCCGACATCCTCGTGCCCGACCTCGCGGGATGGAGGCGCGAGCGCATGCCCGACGCCCCCAAGTCCGATGCGCCCGCGTTCTACGACCTCGCGCCCGACTGGGTGTGCGAGGTGATCTCGCCCGGCACCGAGCGCATCGACCGCGTGAAGAAGCGCCGCATCTACCGGCGCGAGGGCGTGCGCCACCTGTGGCTCTTGAACCCCGTCGCGCGGGTGCTCGAGATCTTCCGGCTCGAGGGCGAGCGGTGGGTCGTCGCCGACGTGTTCGAGGGCGACGCACCCGTTCGCGCCGAGCCGTTCGACGCCATCGAGCTCGAGCTCGCCGCGCTCTGGGCGCGCTGAGTGAAAGCGGGCCTCCCGTACGACAGCTCTGAAACCCTCATCCCCTGCCCCTTCTCCCGGAGGGAGAAGGGGTTACGTCGTCCCGACCTCGATACGCTCCCGCAACGGACGACGCGCTCCCCCTTCTCCCTTCGGGAGAAGGGGGCTGGGGGGTTGAGGGGATCTTTTTCGGTTGAGCACCCCGCGCCCCGCCGGCGATAAGTAGGACATGCCTACCTCCCATCGCGATCCGATCGCCTACGCGCACGCCATCGCGGCTCGCCTCGAGGGCGTCGCCACACCGAAGGAGATGAAGGCCTCGCTCGTCGCCTTCCGCGCGGCGATCGGCGCGATCGACGCGGGGGCGAAGGTCGTCGACGCGGCGAAGGGCGCGCGCGACGCGGCGCTCGGCGCGGTCGGCGAAGCGGATGACGCGCTCGACGCGAGCGTCGAGGCCCTCGCGACCGCGCTCGTCGGCGCCAACGTGACGAAGCGCGCGCGCCCGTTCCTCGGCCTCTCGTCGTACGGACCGACCGACCTTGAACAGCTCGCGTACGCGACCGAGGTGAAGGAGGTCGAGAAGCTCCTCGCCGCCGTGAAGAAGAAGAAGCCGGCCGCTGACGTCGCGAAGGCCGCGGCCGCGTGCGACAAGAACGCGAAGGCGGTCACGACCAAGCTCGGCGCGCTCGTGAAGCCGCAGGCCGCGTACGACAAGGCGCTCGGCGCGCGCGACGCGCTGCTCCCCGCGCTCGTGAAGGCGACGAGCAAGCTGAAGAAGTACGCGGCGCTCGCTTGGGACGACGAGCCCTCGACGTACGCGAGCGTGTTCGCGCCGCCCGATGCCGTGCAGGCCCCGAAGTCGCCCGCGGCGAAGAAGGCCGCGAAGAAGCGTCGCCCGCCGCAGCCGCAGCCCCCGCCTGCTCCGCCTGCTCCGCCTGCTCCGCCGCCCGATCCGCCGGTGGTCGACGCGTCGACGAAAGCCTTGAAATAGGCTTGCCCCTCGCCGTTCGGAGGCTCCGAACGCCGTCCCGCGAGCTGCCCTTCGCCGTTCGGAGGCTCCGAACGCCGTCCCGCGACCTGCCCCTCGCCGTTCGGAGGCTCCGAACGCCGTCCCGCAACGCTGCCCCTCGCGGTTCGGAGGCTCCGAACGCCGTGCCGCGGGCTGCCCCTCGCCGTCAGGAGCGAGGCGGCTCGACCGCGTCGCGCTACGGGGCCGCGCGCTCGGCGGTCACATGCGGAAGGGCGGGCCGCCGCCTTCGTAGCGGTGGGCGTTCGCCGCGAAGAACGCGTCGAGGACGCCGAGGCGCGACGGGCCGTCGGGCGCCGCGTCGAAGAGGTTGTCGAGCTCGGCGGGGTCCTTCGTGAGGTCGTACATCTCGACGAACGCGTGGCGCGTGTCGCGGATGATCTTCACCCCGTCGCGGAAGACGTACGCCTGCATGAGCCGCCCCGAGTCGGCCGCGATCGGGCGGGCGAGCGGCGCGGCGCCGCCCGCGAGGATCGGCGCGAGGCTCTGGCCCATGAAGCCGCGCGGCGCCGGCAAGCCGAACAGATCGAGCACCGTCGGACCCACGTCGACGAGCGAGACGGGCTCGTCGACGACGCGCGGCTTGAACGGCGCCCCGTACGCGATGAGGGGCACCCGCAAGAGCTCGTCGTACAGCGTGAGGCCGTGGAAGATCGTGTCGTGATCGCCGAACGCCTCGCCGTGGTCGGCAGAGACGACGAGCGCGGCGCGGCCGCGGAGCTCCGGCGCGTCGATCGCGCGGCGGATCCGGCCGACGGCCTCGTCGACGAGCGCGACCTCGCGCAGGTAACACTCGAACGGAGCGCAGTCGGTGCCGCCGATGTCGTACGGGTAGTGCGGATCGATCCAGTGCGCGTACACGAACAGCGGCTCGTCCGCCTTCGCCGCGCGCTCGACCCGCTCGACGATCGCGGGCGCGCACTCCGACGCGAGCACCTCCTTCGGCCTCGCGCGCGGGCGCAGCTGCACGATGTCACGGAAGCCCTTGAGCACGCCGGTGCGCGGCTCGAGCTCGACCGTCAGCGAGTACGCGACCGTCGCGACGCCGTCGCGGCGCAACAGATCCGGGAAGCGCGGCGACGGGTCGCTCGCGGGGTACGCGTGGAGCCGCACGTCGCCGGTGAAGTAGAGCTCCGTGTAGTACTTGCTCGTGAAGAGGCTCGTGAGCGCGACGACGGTCTGCGGGGCCGCCGTGCGCGCGCGCGTGAACGAGACGCCCTCGTCGCGCAGCCGCGCGAGGTTCGGGATGCGCGCGTCGAAGCGGCCGCCCATCACGACGTCGGCGCGCAAGGCGTCGATCGTGACGAGGACGACGATCGCGTCGTTCGGCAGGAGCGACGGCGTGCGCGGCGGCGTCGGGCGCGCCGCGCTGCGAGGCTCGAACCACGGCTCTGCTCCCGGCGCTGCGCGCGCGTGGCTCGCCGGCATGCGCTGGAGGCGCAGCGCGAACGGCGCGACGGGCGACGCGGCGGACCCGAACATGTCGGCGCGCACGGCGTTCGGGATGGGCAAGAGCAGAGAGAGCGCGAGGACCGCGAGCCCCGCGTTCGCCGCCCACGCGGAGCGCACGCCGAGCGCAGGCCGGAGCGAGCGCGGCGGCGACATGCCCGCGAGCCCGACCGCCGCGAGCATGGCCGCGAAGAGCTCGCCGCCGAGGTGAAGCCCCGGGTAGTCGCGGGCGAAGAAGAGCGCGTGCACCGCCGCGCCCGCCGCCGCGACGCCGAGCAGCAGCGGTCGCCCGACGGCGCGCCGCGAGAGCCAGGAGGCGGCGAGGAAGAACACGGTCACGACCCCCACCGCCACGCCGACGGTCACGGCGACGACGCTGTCCTGCAGCAGCGGCTGCCGCACCAGGCGTCGCAGGCCGACGAGATCGTCGGGGAGGATCACCGGGAGCAGCGCGAGCGACGCGACGAGCACCACGAGCCAGGCGGGCGGACGCCGCGGCAGCGCAGCGCGGGCGCGCACGACGAGCGCGGCGGCCGCGCCGAGCGCCGCGAGCTCGAGCAGCGTGTACGCGAAGCCGAGGAGCCGGACGGACGGCGCGTGGCTCGACGTGCGCGTCGCGATCTGTTCGAGGACGCTGACGACGCCGACCCACGCGCAGCCGGCGACGGCGGCCAGCGCCGGAGACACGACGACGCCGTCGGCGAGCGCGTCGCGCTTCGCGCGCGCCGCTTCGTCTTGCCGACCGAGCCACCGCGACCACCGTTCGACCACCACACCACCTGTGGCCGAGGCCCATAGCAGACCGGGCCTGGGAGAGGGGCGGTTCGGACAAGGCGCTCGCCGCGCGACGCGACGCTGCCCGACCAGTCGGAGGCTCGGAATCGGCGTCGGGCGAGCTGCCCTTCGGCGTCCGGAGGGTCCGGCGGGCGAGGGCGTCGCCTCAGCTCGCCGTTCCGGCCTCGTCCACGCGACGCCGAGCGCGGCCACGCCCACCGGCCCCGCTCCTTCGAGGCTGGTACGCTGGGTTGGTCGCCGTGCACGAGTTCGCCTACTTTCGTCCCGTGGCGTCGCACGGACCTCCCTCGATCGAGCGCGCGTTCGCGGCGGTCTCCGAGCCGGTGCGCATCGCCGCGCGCGAGGCATCGCGCGCGCTGCGCGACCTCGGCATCCGGCACGCGCTCGTCGGCGGGCTCGCCGTCGGCGCCCACGGAGCGCCGCGCAACACGACGGACGTCGACTTCCTCGTCGGGCTCGAGGCGTTCGAGGGCGCGGGCCTGATCTTGACGCATCGAGCGGGTGTCCCCGTCAGGGTCGGCGCCGTCGCGGTCGATCTCTTGCCGGCGGAGGATCCGGCGCTCACCGACGCGCTCGACGCGGCCCAGGGCGGCGACGATGTCCCCGTCATCGGGCTGCCGGCGCTGGTCCAGATGAAGCTCCGCGCGTTCCGGGCACGCGATCAAGACGACGTGCGCCGCCTCCTCGTCGCGGGCGCCGATCTCGGTGCGATGCGCGCGCACCTCGCGGCGGCTGAGCCCACACTGCTCTCGCGCCTCGACTACGTGCTCTCGCGGGAGTGAAGGGCTGGGGCCCGCGCCGATGGAGCGGCAGCGTCAACTGAGACGTTCGCTCCGAGCCCGCTACTCGACGCGCATCTCGGCGATCGCGACGTCGCCGTAGGGGTTCTTGTCGCCGTCGTCCTCGAGCGACGTGAAGCGCACGGCGGCGACGCGGTCGAGGCCGCGGAGGCGGAAGTCGAAGTCGCGCTTCGGCCCGCGACCTGCTCGATCGATCGAGAGGAGCAGCTGGTCGCCGGCGTCGAAGAGCTCGAGCCGGCCCGCGTGCACCGTGTAGCCGGTCGGGTACGACGGGTCGCGCGTGCCGAGGACGACGACGCGATGGACGCTCGCGGGCTGCTCGAGCCGGAGCTCGAAGTACGGCGCGCGCCCGAGCGCGGCCGAGTCGCCCGCGGCCGAGTACCACGAGGTCTGGAGGTCGCCGTCGAGCGCGAACGACGCAGGCCACCCGCCGAACGACGAGCTCGCGCGCGCCTCCTCGACCACGGGCGACAAGCGCATCGGCGGCGAGGCGAACTCGCGCGGCGGCGTCGCGAACTCGCGCCGCGGCTCGGCGACGAAGCGCGCGCCGTGCGCGAAGAACGGCGGAGGAGGCGGAGGCGGCGGAGGGAGCGCGTCCTCGACGAGGCAACCCCCGAGCGACGAGGCCACGGACAC
>DASYCF010001133.1:0-1601 GCA_036500365.1 Byssovorax sp. | reverse complement strand
CTGCCGGAGCTCGCCGTGGAGCTTCGCGACGCGAGGTGCGGCGCCGAGCACGACGGCGGCCGAGGCCAAGACGTCGAGGTTGAGCGGGAGAAGATCGTCCGACGCGAGGGCGGCGCGCTCGTTCGCCGTCTGCTCGAACGCGTCCTGAAAGTGCCGATGGTCGTCGTCGGGCACGAACGTCACGCGCTCGGCTCGGGAACCACGCCGTTGACGTGTTGCGATCGCGGCGCCGGCATCGCTGTCGCCGTCGCGCACGGCAACGCCGCGTCACCTCCGAGCTTCCGCGCGCGCTCGAGCTCCCCACGCGTCATCGGCCCCCGCAAGAGCGACAGCGCCCACCGCGGCTGCACGAGCGCCGCCGCGCCGCCCGACGCCGCGTCCCTCACCACGAACCACCGCGGCGCGAGCCGCTTCACGATGTCGCCGAGCGCGCGCGCCGAGTCGGCCGAGCCGCCGTCCGACGTCGCCAGCCCTTCGACGATGCGCGCGCGATCCGCGTCCGTCTGGAGGCGCCCCACGCACCACACGCCGGCGTTACCCAGCGCGCGGTAGTCGAGGTCCATCGGATTCTGCGTGGCCACGACGACGCCGACGCCGAACGCGCGCGCCTGCTTCATGAGCGCGACGAGCGGCCGCTTCGTCGGTGGGCTCGCCGGGTGCGGCGGCAAGTAGCCGTACACCTCGTCGAACACCACGAGCGCGCGGAGCCGCTGCGTCCCCGGCTGCGCGCGCACCCACGCGAGCACCTCTTCGAGGAGCACGCCGAGCACGAGCGCGCGCTCTTCGTCGTCGAGATGCGCCACGCTCACGATCACGCCCGGCGTCTTGCCGTCGGCGCCCGGCGTGAGCCACGCGTCGACGTCGAGCGTCGCGCCCGTCCTCCAGCTCGCGAACGTCGGCGACGCGAGCAAGCTGTTGAGCGATGCGGCGAGCGATTTTCTCTCGGCCTTGCTCACGTACCCGTCGAGCGGCAGCGCGCCGACGACCTTCACGGGCGGCGACGCGAGATCCGCGAGGAGCGCGCCCAAGTCGGCCGACTGCCCCGCGCGAAGCCGACGCTCGGCGAGGAGCGACAAGAGCACGTGCTCTTTGCTCCGCGCCGGATCCGACTCGCGGCCCACGAGCCGCAAGACGAGCGACACCGCCGCGCCGAGCGACGCGCGCGCCGCTTCCGGATCGCGCTCCCACTGGGGCGAGCGGCGCTCGAGCGACGACAGAATGTGCAGCGGCTCTCCCGCCGTCGACCCCGGCGTGATCACGCGCACCGACGTGCGCGCCGCGTACGAACGGACGGCGGCTTCGTCGATGCCCCACCCCTCGAGGCCCTCCTTCCGCTCCGCCGCGACGGCGGCGGCGATCGCGTCGACCGAGCGCGCGTCGTCCGGCGCCGCCATCGCGCCGACCCATGGCTTCACGTGCGCGACGTCGAACGACGGAAAGGCGAGAAGGAGGTTCGGCAAGTCGCCCTTCACGTCGATCGCGAGCACGGGAATGCCGCTCCGGAGCGCCTCCTCGATCATCACGGTGACGAGCCCGGTCTTCCCGCTGCCGGTCATCCCGACCACGACCCCGTGCGTGACGAGGTGATGCGCCGGGAAGTG
>DASYCF010001132.1:0-5794 GCA_036500365.1 Byssovorax sp. | reverse complement strand
TCCGGGTGTCGCGACGTCTCGACGAGCTTGACGGCGAGCGTCGTCCCGAGCGTCGCGTGCTCCGCCCGCCACACCTCGCCCATCGCGCCCTTGCCGATGGGCGCCTTCAGGCGATAGCGGCCGCCGACGACCATGCCAGGTTGGAACGGCGACGGCGGCGCGACGGCGGTTGCTGCGGCGTGCATCGCGGGCCTCGCCCGAGCGTACCGCCTTCCCGCGGCGGGGCCCATGCAACTGACGCGACGAGACGCGACGAGACGCGACGAGACGCGACGAGCGGCGGCGCGGCGGCGGAGGACGGCGAAGCGACGACGCAGTAGAGTTGCCGCATGGAACCGCTGTCCGTGCGCGAGGAGCTGCCCGTCGACGAGCGGCTCGTCGCGCCCGAACAGCGGATGGAGATCCTCCGGGGAGCGGTGCTCATGACGCCTCCCGCCGACGAGCCGCACGGCACGTCGCACACGAACCTCGCGTACGTGCTCCGCGCCCACGTCGCCGCGACGCACGTGTGCGCGGTCGACATGCTCACGCGCACGTCGAAGGACTCGGACTTCGCGCCCGACGCGAGCATCTTCCCGCTCGCGCGGCGCCCCGACGGCGGCCGTCAGCTCGAGGAGATCGCCTTCGAGATCGTGAGGGAGCAGTGGATCGGCGTGCCGAGCGAGAAGGCGCGCGAGCTCGCCAAGCGCGGCGTGCGGCGCGTGTTCTGCGTCGTGCTGAAGAAGCAGCGCGTGCTCGAGTGATCGCGCGAGACCGACGGCTGGCAGGTGCTCCACGAGGGCACCGTGATCGAGGATCGCTGCCTCGCGCAGTCGCTCCCGATGAAGGCGCTGCTCTCGGCGGCCGACGCCGACCGCGCCGTCGTCGAGGCGCTGCACGCGCGCGGCGCGCTCCGCGAGATCGAGGCCGCGAGCCGCGAGGAGGGTCTCGCCGTTGCCAGGCAGGCGGCGCGCGACCTCTGCGAGGTGCTGGACATCCCGCTCGACGACGCGCGCGCGGCGCACCTCCACGGCCTCGACGCGCAGGGCCTCGCCGCGCTGCTCGCCGAGATCAAGCGCTCCCGCCGCTGGCCGTAGCCGCAGCTCGAGCGCGGGGAACGGGCGTCTACGCCACGAAGTCGCCCGCGCGCCCGCGGATCGATAGGATCCAGCGGTCATGGAGCTCGCGCCGGGCGTCGTCCTCGTCGGTCGTTATCGGCTCGAGCGCAAGATCGGCGAGGGCGGCATGGGCGCCGTCTGGGTCGGCAAGAACATGTCCGTCGGCACGGACGTCGCGATCAAGACGCTCAAGCTCGACGCGGCCGCGAACAGCGAGATCGTCATGCGCTTCCGGCGCGAGGCGTACCTGCTCGCGTGCGTGCGCAGCGATCACGTGTGTCGCGTGCTCGATTTCGCGTCCGACGAGCGCTACGGCCACGTGCTCGTCCTCGACTTCATCCGCGGCCAGCCGCTCTCGGATCTGCTCGCGCAGCGCAGGCTCACCGTCGAAGAGGCGCTCGAGATCGGCACCGACGTCGCGCGCGGCATGTTCGATTTGCACCAGGCGAACATCGTCCACCGCGACCTCAAGCCTGGGAACATCCTGCTCGAGCCGCGGCCCGACGGGCACTTCCGCGCGCTCATCGTCGACTTCGGCCTCGGCCGCCGCATCCGCCCGGAGGAGGACATGCAGAGCGGCATCACGAGCATGGATGTCGCGCTCGGGACGCTCGAGTACATGTCGCCCGAGCAGATCATCAACTCGCGCGGCGCGACGCACGTCGCCGACATCTACGCGCTCGGGGCGATGCTCTACCGCGCCGTCGTCGGGCGCCACATGTTCGGCGAGCTCACGAGCGTGCAGCTCGCGCAGGCGAAGCTCGGCAACGAGTCACCGCCCTTCAAGACCGGCCGCGCCGACCCGCTCGCGCAGCGCTTCGAGGCGATCGTCACGCGCGCGATCCAAAAGAAGGTCCAAGATCGCTACCAGACGACGGAGGAGCTCCTGAACGATCTCCGCGCGCTCCACCGGCAGCGCGAGGTGCGATCGCCGCAGACGATGGCGCTGCCCGCGCAGGCGCCGATGAGCGGGCCGCCGATGCCGCCGTCGGCGCCGCCGCACGGGCCCGGCTCGACGCCCGCGCCGTTCGCGCCCCCGCAGGGCGCGCAGGCGATGCCCGTCGCGGCGCCGCTTCAAGCTCCGGCCGCAGCGCCCGCGCCCAGCGCGCCGCCAGCGCTCGGCATCGGAGCCTCTTGGGCGCCCGCCGCAAGCCCCGCAGCCACGGCGACTCAGGCGAAGGCCGGTCACTCGACTGGCGCGCTGGTGGCGGCGGCCCTCGTCGCCCTCGTCGTCGGCGCGGCGGCCGGCGCGTTCGCCGAGCACGCGCGCCTCGAGGCAGCCTTGAAGGCGGCCGCCCCCGCGGCCAAGCCATAGACGACCTGCCAACTACGACTCCCGGCCGAGGTGCCAGCTTCGACCGACGAAGCGCCGCGGAGCTACCTGCCTCCAGGCTTCTTCGCCGGCGCAGGAGAGACGCACGCGCCACGCTCGCACACGCGGTCGCCCTTGCAATCCGTGTCCTTCTGGCAGCCTCCGACCACCGGCTCGGGAGGCGGCGGTGCCTTGATCGGCGTCGCCTCCGGCAGCGCCGCCTGCACCGGGCCTGCGGCCGCCGCCGACGGCGCGACGGAGGCAGGCCGCAGATTGCCATACTGGCCAATGGGCTTGAGCCGCCAGATGTCGTAGTTGCCGCTCTGATCCGACGAGAAGTAGATCCAGCCGTCGCGGCTCCAGCAGGGCGAGCCGAGGGACGTCGTTCCGTCGGTCAGCTTGGTGAGCTCCGTGCCGTTCTTGCGCAGGATGTAGAGGTTGCGAACGGCCTGATTCTCCGGCAAATCGCCCTTGGCGAAGACGATGAACTGGCCGTCTGGAGACCACGTGGGCGTCTCGTGATCGAAATCACCCGACGTCAGCTGGACGAGGCCGCCGCCCGTGTCGGGGTTGATCGTGAAGAGGTGCATGCGGCTTCCGACGCGCCGCGCGAAGGCGATCGACGTCCCGTCGGGGCCCCACGACGGCATCGTCCCCTCGCCGAGCAAGGTGAAGCGCGAGCCGTCGAGGCTGATCATCGCGACCGTCTCCACGCCACGGATGCGCGCAGAGAACACCACGCGCTTGCCGTCCGGCGCGACCGACGGCCACGCCGCGTCGGGCGCGATCTCGCCGGCGGCGATCACGTTGATCGCGGCGTTCGGAGCAGCGGCGAGCGCGCGCACGAGGCTCCAGTTGCCGGGGCTGTTCGACTTGTAGATGAAGGACGATTGATCGGGGAGCCACGCCGGGTGGTCGCTCATGCTGTTCGTCGACGTGTAGAGCGTGCGCTGGGCGCGCGAGCTCGGGTCCACGCCGACGAGCGTGGCCTGCTGCAGCGTCCCACCTTCGTAGACGCGCGATTGGAAGAGCAGCGTCTTGCCGTCCGGCGAGATCGCGGGGTGGACCTCCTGCAGCGGGTCCGACGTGACGCGCTCGAGCGCGCTGCCGCTGCCCGTCACGGCCAAGCGCTTCTCCATCGGCGCGGCGACGGCCACGACGGCATCGTCGTAGCAACCCGAGAGGAGCGCGCCCGCGCCGACCGCGCACGCGATCACCGCGCACAAGGCCCCGGCGCGCAGCACGGCGCGGCGAGCCGTGCCGCCGCGAACCACACGAACCCGATGTTCAGAATGCATAGACTCGCTGACTCCAGCTGCTACGACGAGGCACATCGCGTCGAACGGCGCCCGGAGCGCACGAGGCGCTGCTGCGGCCGCGACCTGCCGTCTCCCCCTGTCGCGCACCACGCGCGAGCGTCAGCCGTAGCCGCTGGCGCGCCCGCTGGCAATAGAAACCGAGGCCCATGCCGACGCGCCCCGGGCACGCCCGCGCGCGTCTCGATCCGAGCGCGCACGGCCGTGATAGATCCACGCCGCATGCTCAAGGTCCCGAGCTCCGACGTCAGGCGCGGCTTCCTCGATTTCTTCGCCCAGCGCGGCCACGAGGTCGTCGCGAGCGCGCCGCTCCTCCCGCAGCACGACCCCACGCTGATGTTCGTCAACGCGGGCATGGTCCAGTTCAAGGACGTGTTCACCGGCGCCGAATCCCGGCCGTACCAGCGGGCGACGTCGAGCCAGAAGTGCATCCGCATCAGCGGCAAGCACAACGATCTCGAGAACGTCGGGGTGACGGCGCGGCACCAGACCTTCTTCGAGATGCTCGGGAACTTCTCGTTCGGCGACTACTTCAAGGAGGAGGCGATCGCATATGCGTGGGATCTCCTCACGAAGGTCTACGAGATCCCGCGCGACAAGCTCGTCATCACCGTGTTCCAGGGTGAGCAGGGCTTCGCCCCCGACGACGAGGCGCGCGCGCTGTGGAAGGGCGTGACCGGCTTCGGCGACGAGCGCGTCATCGGCCTCGGCATGAAGGACAACTTCTGGCAGATGGGCGAGACCGGCCCGTGCGGCCCGTGCACGGAGATCCATTTCTGGAACGGCGAAGGCACGCCGGATCTGTCGAAGTTCCTCGACGAGCCTCCCCCCGACGGCAAGGGCTGGACGGAGATCTGGAACCTCGTCTTCATGCAATACGAGCGCTTCGTCGACGGCGGCGGCGCGACCACCCAGCGGCCCTTGCCGAAGCCGTGCGTCGACACCGGCATGGGCCTCGAGCGCATCTCGTGCGTGCTCCAGGGGGTGACGAGCAACTACGACACGGACCTCTTGCGCCCGCTCGTCGACAAGACCGCCGAGATCGCCGGCAAGGCCTACACGGGAGGCATGGCGGACGACGACGTGTCGATGCGCGTCGTCGCCGATCACGCGCGCGCGACGGCGTTCCTGATCGCCGAGGGCGTCATGCCCGACAAGCAGAAGCGCGAGTACGTGCTCCGTCGCGTCATGCGCCGCGCGATCCGCCACGGCCACCGCCTCGGGATCGAGAGGCCCTTCCTGCACGAGGTCGCGCTCGTCTGCGTCGACGGCATGGGCGCCGCGTATCCGGAGCTCACCGAGCGCCGCGAGATGATCGCGCGCGTGACCGAGGACGAGGAGGTCCGCTTCCGCGCGACGCTGAGGCGCGGCATGAAGATCCTCGACGAGCGCTTCGCCGATCTCCGCAGCGCAGGCGAGGCGCGCCTCGGCGCCGCCGCGGCGGCCGATCTCTACACGACGTACGGCTTCCCGCTCGACCTCACCGAGGTGATCGCGGCCGAGTCGGACTTCACCGTCGACGTCGCCGGCGCCGAGAAGATCATCCACCAAGAGGGCGACGCCGACGGCCCGATCGATCCGAACGCGGCGCTCGATCGCGTCTATCACGACATCAAGGGCAAGCACGGCGCGACGACGTTCGTCGGCTACGAGCGCGAGTCGGCGGAGAGCTCGATCGCCGCGCTCGTCGACAAGGTCGAGGGCGGCACGCGCGTCGTCGAGGTCGTCGTGAACGAGACGCCGTTCTACGGCGAGGCCGGCGGCCAGGTCGGCGACATCGGCGTCATCACGGGCGACGGCCTGCGCATGGAGGTGTTCGACACGCAGAAGCCGCTCGGCGTCGTCGTGCACCGCGCGAAGGTGATCGAGGGCGCGCCCGCCGTCGGCCAGCGCGTCACGCTGACCGTCGATCACGCGGCGCGCTCGGCCACGCGAAGGAACCACTCCGCGACGCACGTGCTCCACTGGGCGCTCCGCAAGGTGCTCGGCGAGCACGCGCAGCAGAAGGGCTCGCGAGTCGGCCCAGACGTGCTCCGCTTCGACTTCTCGTCGAACCGCGCGATGAGCCC
>DASYCF010001131.1:0-3230 GCA_036500365.1 Byssovorax sp. | reverse complement strand
GTCGACGGACGTCTACACGTGCCCGCTCGCGATGACGGACGGCGCGGCGAAGACGCTGTCCGTGCACGGGCGGAAGGATCTCGTGGAGCGCGCGATCCCGCGGCTCACGTCGCGCGATCCGAAGACGGCGTGGACGAGCGGGCAATGGATGACGGAGCGCACCGGCGGCTCCGACGTCGGGCTCACGGAGACGATCGCGCGGGCGACGAAGGACCCGGACGTCTTCGGGCTCTCCGGCACGAAGTGGTTCACGTCGGCGACGACGTCGCAGATGGCGCTGACGCTCGCCCGGCCGGAGGGCAACCCCGACGGCGGGCGCGGCCTCGCGCTCTTCTACGTCGAGGTCGGCGAGGACGGCGCGCGCAGCCCCGGGATCTACGTCAATCGCCTGAAGGACAAGCTCGGGACGCGCAAGGTGCCGACCGCGGAGCTGACGCTCGAGGGCGTGCGCGCGACGGCCGTCGCGGGGACGTCGAACGGCATCCGCAACATCGCCCCGATGCTCAACGTCACGCGCGTGTGGAACGCCGTCGGCGCGGTCGCCGGCATGCGCCGCGGCCTCGCGCTCGCGCGGTCGTACGCGCACAAGCGCGCGCAGTTCGGCGCCAAGCTCGCCGACAAGCCGCTGCACCTCGACACGCTCGCCGACCTCGCCGCCGAGTTCGAGGGCGCGTTCCACTTCGCGTTCGAGGTCGTCGAGCTGCTCGGCCGCGAAGAGGCGGGCGAGCTCGACGCGTCGGGCAGCGAGCTGCTCCGCCTGCTCACGCCGCTCTGCAAGCTCACGACGGGCAAGCAGGCCGTCGGTGTGCTGAGCGAGGTGCTCGAGTGCTTCGGCGGCGCGGGCTACGTCGAGGACACGGGCCTGCCGCGCCTCTACCGCGACGCGCAGGTGCTGCCCATCTGGGAGGGGACGACGAACGTCCTCTCGCTCGACGCGCTCCGCGCCGTCGCCAAGGAGCAGAGCCTCGAGGCGTTCGGTCGCATGGTGAAGGACCTCGCCGAGTCTTCGCAGGACGGGCCGCTCGTCGCGCTCGGCAACCGCGCCATGGACGCCGTCGCGCACGCGCAGGCGTGGCTCGCGGCGAACTTCACGCGCGATCCGCTGTCGGTCGAGGCGGGCGCGCGGAGGTTCGCGCTGACGCTCGGCCGCGCGCTCGAGCTCGCCCTGCTCGTCCGGCACGCGACCTTCGCGCTCACGCTGGGCGATCGCCGCCCGCTCGCCGCGGCGACGAGGTTGGCCGCGCGCGGCGTCGACCTCGTGCGCGACCACGAAGGCGGCTCGGACGACGACGTGCGCGCCCTCGCGCTCGAGCTCCCCGGCGGGGCGCGATGAGCCTCCGCAGCGCCGTCGGCCTCGCCGCGCTCGTCGTGATCGCGACGGGGTGTGGGCGCTGCCTCGTCGAGCACACGATCGACTACACGGTGAACAAGGTCGACCCGCCGCAGCGCGGCGCGCCGCCGCCTCCGCCGCCCGAGGCCGCGCCGCCGCCACCTCCGCAGGATCCCGTTCCGGGCCTCCCTCCGCGTCGCTGAGGGCTCCTCGCGCTACCACGCGCGGCGGTCACGTCGCCCGCGCGGCGTGGCCACGCGCGTCAGGGGCACTCCCCGTACGCGACGCCGCCAGTCGCGGGGATGACGGGGTTGAAAGCCAGCGGCGTGCAGGGGCCGGACGCGCAGCTCGACGCGGTGTCGCAGTAACGAAGGCACTGGAACGTGGTCGAGCCGAGACAGCCGTAGCCGCGCGCGCAGTCGAGGAAGGAGGAGCACGCCGCGCCCGACGTCCCGCTGCCCGCCGGTGACGTGCACTCCGAGTACCACGCGCTCGTCGTCGGATCCTCGAAGAGGTTGCACACGGCGCCGCCGCTGCAGCCGGTGTTCGTGAGCGCGTCGCAGCCGTCGACACACACGCCGAGCGCGCGCCCGTCGACCGTCGAGAAGCTGGGGCTGCAAATCTGGTTCGACGGACATGCCGAGTGCGCGGGATCGCAGAATGCGATGCACGTGCCGAAGGCGCTGCAGAAGTCCCCGGCCTGGCAGTCCGTGTCGTAGACGCACGCCGCGCCCGCCGGGCCTGCGCCCGGCACGTGGCAGTACGTGTAGTTCTCGACGGTCATGTTCGGCTGCTGAACCGACGCGGCCGAGCACACGGTGCCCGGGGCGCAGCCGGTCTGCGCCACCGGGTCGCACGCCTCCGAGCACGTCAGGACGCTGCTCGCGGCGTCGGACTCCGTTTCGACACACCCGCCGGGTGCGGGGCAATCGGCGTCGGCGGCGCAGTACTTCCTGCACCACGAGACGCCGGTCGGCGTGCCGTTGACGTTCTCCTGGAGGCAGACGAAGCCCGACGCGCAGTCGGCGTCGGTCGAGCATTCATGGGCGAACGTGCCCGAACCCGTCTGCGTGCACGCGACCGCGCCGCTCCCGTCGGTGCTCGCGACGCAGCCCTCGCCGACGGGGCAGCCGCACTGCGGAGAGACGAGCGTGCACGGCGAGCCCGCGCAGAAGCAGCCGTGGTCGCACGTGTCGCCCGGATCGCACGCCGCGCCGCACCCGCCGCAGTTCTGCGGGTCCGTCGCCGTGTCCGTGCAGACGCCGTCGCACAGATCCGGATCGCTCGTCGGGCAGACGCACGCCGAGTTCACGCACACCCGGTTGCCCGTGCACGCCTGCCCGCAGCCGCCGCAGTTGTGCGGGTCGTTCGCTTCGTTCACGCAGGTGCCGTCGCAGTCGTTCGGCAGCGCCTCGGGGCAGACGCACGCCGACGCGGAGCAGACCTTGTGGCCCGTGCAGACGACGCTGCACGCGCTGCAATTGTTCGGGTCCGTCGTCACGTCGGTGCACGTCCCGCAGTCGTCGGGCTCGTTCGACGGGCATTTGCAGGCGGACGACTGGCACGTCTTGCCGTCGGTGCACGCGACCTCGCAGCTGCCGCAGTGCGCGCCGGTGCTCGTGAGGTCGAAGCACCCGTCGCCGCAGTCGGTCAACGCCGACGACTTGCAGGCGCACGCGCTGCTGCCGCCCGACGTACGACACTCGTAGTCGGCGGTCGGGCACGCCGCGCCGCACGCGCCGCAGTTCTGCGCGTCGACGGCGACGTCGGTGCACGTGGCCGCGCAGCACGCAGGCTCGGCGCCGTGCGAGCACACGACGTCGCAGCGGCCGCAGTGCTCGAGGTCGGTCTGCGTGTCGAAGCACTGGGCGCCACAGAGCTCCTCGGCGCCCGAACAGCT
>DASYCF010001130.1:0-3391 GCA_036500365.1 Byssovorax sp. | reverse complement strand
CGACGCGCGAGCCGTGGTTCGGCCACTTCAACGCGTACCCGCTGCGAGAAGGCGTGAAGCCCCCTACGTTCGAGCACGCGATCCCGTCGGCGATGTTCGCGGCCGCGCGGCTCGCGGGCGCGCCCGGGCTCGTGCCGATCGTGCAGCTGAACCACCCGCGGATGGGCGGCATCGGCTACTTCGAGCTCCTGCGCTTCGACGGCGAAGACGTCGCGCGCTGGCGCGAGCGCTCGAACCTCGCGTCGCTCGACTTCGACGCGATCGAGCTCTTCAATGGCGATCACTACGCGCAGATCGGCAAGGTCGAGGACGCGATGAAGGACTGGACCGCGCTCCTCAAGGCGGGCTTTCGGCCGACCGCGACCGGCAACTCCGACTCGCACAAGCTGGTCTTCGCCGAGGCCGGCGTCCCGCGGAACCTCGTGAAGGTCGCCGTCGACGACCCGGAGAAGTTCGACGCGAAGGACTTCGTCGCGTCGATGCGCGCGGGCCACGTCGTCGTCGTCAGCGGCCCGTTCATCCGCCTGAAGGCCGGCGACAAGGACATCGGCGACGACGTGCCCGAGGGCGACGTCGAGCTCGACGTCGAGGTCGACGCGGCGCCGTGGGTCGACGTGAGCCGCGTCGATCTCGTCGTCCGCGGCGAGGTCGCGAAGACGTGGACCGCCTTCGACAAGGGCGTGGTTCGCCTGCGCGAGAAGACCACCCTGCACTTGAACCGCGGCGACTTCGTGATCGCGATCGCCCGCGGCTCGAAGGCGATGACGTACCTGCACCGCGGCGGCGCGCGGCCGTTCTCGTTCACGAACCCGATCTTCGCGCGCTGACCTTTGCGCTTCTTCACACGTCCGCCGTTGACGTTCGTCACGCGCTCCTTTATGGAGTGAGTACTCACTCATTAATTGTCGATGGGGCCGCGAGCGTCCCCAAACCCCGCCCTCGCTTCGCTCGGGGCAATTCATGGCACGACCGATCCAGATCAAGCCGGAAGCGATCCTCGCGGCGGCGCGGGACGTGTTTCTCGAGCGCGGCATCCGCGCGACGACCGCCGAGGTGGCGAGCCGCGCCGGCGTGTCCGAGGGCAGCGTCTTCAAGCGATTTCACAGCAAGTTCGAGCTCTTTCGCGCCGCGATGGGCGAGCTCCTCGAGGAGCCGACGTTCCTGCGCGACCTGTCGAAGAAGGTCGCGAAGGGCGACCTCGAGCGGAACCTCAACAAGCTCGGCGTCGAAATCATCGAGTACTTCCGCAGCATCATGCCGCTCATCATGATGAGCTGGTCGAACCCCGCGCGGGACGGCCTGCCCTCGCTGCTGGCCGGCGCCGACCCGCCGCCGCTCCGCGCCATCCGCAAGCTCGCGAGCTACTTCGACGCCGAGATGACGGCGGGCCGCATGCGCCGCACGAACGCCGATCTCGTCGCGCGCGCGTTCCTCGGCGGCCTCAACCACTACGCGTTCACGGAGGTCCTCTTGCGCGAGCGCGGCGGGCCGCCCCTCTCGCCGGCGGCCTACGTGCGCGGCTTCGTTCAACTGATGTTCAAGGGTCTCGACGTCTGAGGTCGGGGAGGGTTCTCGTCATGCGCCGCACCGCACAATTCATGAGGATGGGCTCACTCATCATCGGCGGGGTCGCCTTCGCGGGCGACGCCTTCGCCCTCCAGCCGCTTGAGCAGTTCGTCGCCGCCGCGCAGGCGCAGTCGACCGACGTCGTCGAGGCGCGCGCCACCGCCGAGCAGCACGACGCCGAGTCGAAGCAGGCGTGGCTCAAGCTCGCGCCGAACTTCACCGCGAAGGGGACGTACGCGCACAACCAGTACGACGCCGAGATCCCCGCCATCGCGCTGGGCCAGCCCTCGACCAACCCGCCGATCGTCATCGCGCCGTACGACCAGTTCGACGCGTACTTCACGGTCGCCTTGCCGCTCGTCGACGTCGGGTCATGGCTACGCATCGGCGGGGCCAGCGCCACCGCCGAGGCGGGCAGGCTGCGCGCGGGCGCGTCGCAGCTCGACATCGCGAAGTCGACGACGCAGACGTATTACCAGATCGTCGCCGACGCGGCGGCGATCGACGCGGCGAAGCGCGCGCAGGGCGCGTCCGAGGACAACCTGAAGGTCGTGCGCGACAGGCTCTCGGCCGGGACGGCGTCGGAGCTCGACGTCGAGCGCGCGCGAGCAGAGGTCGAGCGCGCGAAGCAGACGGTCGCGAGCGCGGAGGTCGCGTACGTGAAGGCGCGCCGCGCGATGGAGACGGCCACCGGCATCCGTCCGGCCGAGGGAGCGATGCCCGCGCTCGGCGACGGGTTGGCGCCCGAGACCCCGCTCGCCGCGCTCGAGCCCGGGACCGACTCGCTCCCCGCCGTGCGCGCCGCGCGCCTCGAGACGAAGAGCGCCGCGCGCACCGCGCAGAGCGCCTACGCCGCGCTCGCGCCGACGGTCACCGCGAGCGCGACCGAGCACCTCACGAACGCGACGAGCTTCTCGGCGCAAGCCGCGAGCTACCAGATCCTGTTCACCGCGCAGTGGACGCTCGACGCGTCGGTCTACTATGGGGCGAAGGCGAGCGACGCGGCGCGCGCGGCGGCGGCGGCGCGGCAGCGGCGGACCGAGCTCGCGGCGCGCGACGATTTGTTCAACGCGTGGCACCAGGTCGACGCGCAGATCGCGACGGCGCGTGCGGCGCAGGCGCAGCTCGACGCGAGCACGCACGCGGCCAAGCTCGTCCGCGATCGCTACGCCGTCGGCTCGGCGACGCAGCTCGAGGTCACGCAGGCCGACCGCGACGCCCTCCAGGCGGAGATCGCCAAGATCCAGGCGTTCAGCGACCTCGCGTACGCCCGCGCGCTCGTGAAGCTCGACAGCGGCAAGGTCGCGCCGCCGGCGCTCGCGAACGAGGGCGCGCCGTGACCGCCCTCGCGCCTGCCCTTCCCCGCCCGAGCGCGAGCGCGCGGCCCGGCGTGCGGCGCAAGATCGGCTTCGTCGCGAAGTGGCGCGCGATGGCCGGCGTCGGCCTGCGGATGATGGTCCACGACAAGCTCAAGATGATCGGCACGCTCGCCGGCGTCGTCTTCGCGGTGCTGCTGTCGAACCAGCAGGCGGGGACGTTCCTCGGCCTGATGCACAAGAACACGATGTTCATCGAGAACGCGGGCGCCGACATCTGGATCGCCGCACCGAACACCGCCGCGCTGCAGCCGACGAAGACAATCCCCGAGGTCACGTCGAAGCAGGCGATGGGCGTGCCCGGCGTCGCGTGGGCCGAGCCGCTCCTCTTCGGCGCGGCGAGCGTCGCGCTGCCCGGCGGCGGGACCGAGGCGGTCACCGTCGTCGGCACCAAGCTCCCACGCCTCGCAGGCGGCCCGTGGAACCTCGTCGCCGGCGACGCGCGCGCG
>DASYCF010001129.1:0-3419 GCA_036500365.1 Byssovorax sp. | reverse complement strand
GCGGAGCATCTGCCGGCGCACGCCGACGGGCTCGCCGTCGTAGATGCCGGCGGCGCGCCGGAGGGCGGGCGCGAGCAGCGAGTACGGCGCCCCGACGCTCATCGGATCGCCGCGGCCCGTCCAGAGCTCGAAGCTCCGCGGGTGCTCGCCGAGCTTCTTGAAGAGCTCGTAGCGCAGGCGCGATTTCCCGACGCCGGCGGGCGCGGTGATGATCACCGCGCGCGCGACGTGCTCGCTCACGCACTCCTCGTAGAGGCCGACGAGCATGTCGAGATCGCGCTCGCGGCCGACGAACGGCGTCGGCTTGCCGAGCAGCGTGCGCGTCGCGTCGGCCTGCTCGCGCTCCGCGAGGAGCACGAGGCCGCCCGCGTCGCCGCCGACGTCGAAGCGCACGTCGAGCAGGCCCGCCGTCACGTCGTCGAGGCGCACGGGCCGCGCGCCGGCGCCGCCCGTCGCGCCGAGCATCATCCCGCCGCCGAGCGCCGAGCCGACCGCCGTGGCGACCGCGGCGGGTGGCGAGCCGAACCCGAGGCGCAGCGGGCGCGATCCGCTCGGCGGGGCGACGTTGGCCTTCGACTCCGTCGTGCCCGCGCCGTCGCGACGCACGAGGCGCGCGGCGCGATCGATGACGTCGCCCACGGGCAGCCGATCGGAGTGCACGAGGCCGCGGCCCGTGGCGAGCGCCATCGGCACGTTGGGGAGCATCGTGCGCAGCGCGAGCGCGAACCGCGCGCCGCGCGCGGCCTGATCCGTCGCGGAGCCGCCGCCGCCGGTGAGCGTGGCGACGAGCGACCCGTCGGCGAGCCGCTCGACGCGCGCGCCGAACGACGCGAGCTCCGCGCGCACGCGAGCGAGCGTCGCGGCGCCCTCGTCCTCGCCAGGCGCGGCGCCCTGGTCGACGGCGGCCTTCGACGCGCTCGCGGCGCCGTGCGCGAGCACGACCGAGAGGAGGCGCTGCTCGCCCGCGCCGAGGCTCGCCGGCGACGCGCGCTCGCCCGCGGGCTCTTGCATGTGGTGGCCGAGCTCGTCGAGGAGCAGCGCGAGCGCGGCGCCGTCGGCCGGGCGCTGCTCGACGGTCTTCGACAGCATGCGCCCGACGAGCGCGTCGAGCGCGGCGGGCACCTCGGCGAACTCGGCGAGCCGCGGCGCCTCCTCGAGGAGCACCTTCGCGAGGATCGCCATCACGTTGTCGCCGGTGAAGACGGGCCGGCCGCTGATGCACTCGAAGAGGACGCAGCCGAGCGCGAAAACGTCGGCGCGCGGGTCGACGAAGCGCTCGCCGCGCGCCTGCTCGGGCGCCATGTAGCCGGGCGTACCGAGCGCCGTGCCGGTGCGCGTCGCGTTCACGTTGTTCTCGAGGCGCGCGACGCCGAAATCGAGCACCTTCACGCGCGCGAGCTCGCCGCCCTCGAGGAACAGGTTCGACGGCTTGATGTCGCGGTGCACGATGCCGCGCGCGTGCGCGACCGACAGCGCGTCGGCGACGGCGCGCACGAGCGCGACGCTCTCCGCGACGCCGAGGCGCGGGTGCTGCTCGAGGTGCGCGTCGAGGTCGTGCCCCTCGAGCCACTCGATCGCGAGGTAGCCGGCGTTCTCGGCGTCGACGCCGTGCGCGACGTACTTCACGACGTGCGGGTGATCGAGGCTCGCGAGCACCTCGGCCTCGCGCGCGAAGCGGTCGCCGGCGGTGTCGAGCGCCGCGTGGTGCAGGACCTTCACCGCGACGGGCTGGTCCGTCGTGCGATCGAGCGCGCGATAGACCGCGCCCATGCCGCCTGCTTGCGCGAGCCGCTCGATCACGAAGCGGCCGTCGATGACCTCTCCCGGCTTCATGGCGCTCGCGTCCGGCCCGCCTCGCTGCGGAGCGACCCGGCGCTCCGACGCGGCCAGGATAGTCCGTTCGTGCACGCGGCGGCGCCGAATCGCTCGCCGGCTCGCTCACGGCGGCGCAACGCAGACGTCGGCCAGCGCCGCAGGCTCGACGAAGCGAAAGCCTGAGCGCGCCGCGAACCCTCGATCGGCAGGCGAGCGGCCGACGTGGACGACGCGCGCGGGGTCGAGCCCGAGCTCGAGGACCATCGCGACGCCGAGCCCGGGCAGCGGCTTCCTGCACCAACACGTCGGCGGGCCGGCCGCGTGCGGGCACACGCGCCACGCGACGTCGACGCCCAGCGCCCGCGAGAGGGCCTGGAGAGCGTCGACGTCGGCGCGCCACGCCGTCCCGAGCATCCGCGCGCCGCAGGCGGCGAGGGCGGCGAGGTGCGGACGCGCTCGCCCAGCGACATCGGCTGACGTGAACGCGCCCGCCTCGATCACGACGGCCGCGTCCACGCCGCCGCCGGACCACGACGGGCGCGCGCCGGACACGGGCACCACGCGCTCGATCGAGGCGAAGCCCTCGTCGTCGCGCGGCGGCTCGAGGGCGCGCCGCGCGCGGAAGAGCGCGCTCGGCAGCAGCCATCCGGCCTCGCGACGGCTCATCGCCGCGACGTGCTCGGGCGTCGGCAGCGCGCCGTGCATCGCGATCATGCGCGCGCACGCCTGGGCCTCGGCGAGCTCGATCGGCGCGTCGACGAACACGCAGCGCGGCGCGGCGCCGTTCGCGCGCGCGACGTCGATCACGCGGCTCCGCGACGCGCGCGACAGATACGTGTTGTCGAGCACGAAGCGCGCGCCGCCCGCCGCGAGGGCGCGCCCGAGCTCGCCCGCGATGGCGTCGAGCGCGCCGCCGCGCTCGTCGCGGTTGAGGCGCGCGAAGCCGCTCGCCTCGAGCTCCTTCGCGCGCGTCGTCTTGCCGGACGCGGGCAGGCCCATGATCATCACGACCTCGGCGCCGGTCGCGGCGCGCGCGAGCTCCACGGCACGACGCGGGCGCGGCGCGAGGTCGGCAAGGATCTCGCGATCGGCGTCGTCGAGCGCCGCCGCGACGGAGAGCGCGCGGGAGAGGCGCGCCGCCGTCTCGACGCGCGTGCATCCGGCCAGCGGCGTCGCGCCCGCGTCGATCACGGTCGCCAGCGCGACGTCGATCGGCTCGGCGCCGTGGCGCCGCGCGACCTCGGCGAGCCGCGCGTCCTTCGCGAGCTTCTTCGCGCCCGCCGCGCCGCCGAGGGGCGTGTGCGCGAGCACCTCGACGCCGCGCGCCGCGCACCAAGCGAGCACGCCGCCGCGCGCCGCTGCGTCGAACGCCGGGCCGAGCCGCACCTCGACGAAGCGGATCTCGGCGACGCGCGCCGCGGCCTCGAGCTCGCCGAGCGACACGTTCGACACGCCGATCGCCCGCGCGAGCCCCGCCTTGCGCAGCTCGTCGAGGGCGCGCGCGCTCGTCTCGATCGGCGTGCGCGGGTCGGGCGCGTGCAAGAGGTATGCATCGACGCGCGGGACGTCGAGCGCACGCAGGCTCGCCTCGCACGCGGCGCGGA
>DASYCF010001128.1:0-3711 GCA_036500365.1 Byssovorax sp. | reverse complement strand
GTCGACGAGGTTCGCCGTGTTCGCGAAATGGACGTTCTCGTCCATCAGCGCGTGCAAGACGAAGAGGTCCCCCGTGAGGCCCTTCGCGAGCGGCGACAGATCGCTGTCGGCGTAGCCCTCCGCGTTCGACGCTGGCGTCTCCATGTAGCGCTCGGTGTAGCCCGTGTCGTAGAGCCGCCAGTCGGTCACGGGTGAGCCGGCGATGCCGAGCTGGAAGCTCCCTGGCGCGCGCAGCATCGCGAGCGCGGCCATGTAGCCGCCGTAGCTGTGTCCGTAGATTCCGACGCGATCGCCGTCGACGAACGGGAGCTTCTTCAGCCACGCGAGGCCCACGAGCTGATCGGCCAGCTCGACGCGGCCGAGGTGCTTGAAGATGGGCGTCTCGAACGCGTGACCGCGGCCGGTCGATCCGCGGTTGTCGAGCTGGAACACGACGAAGCCGCGGTCGGCGAGGTGCTGCCACGACAGGCGCGGCGACCAGCGGTCCTGCACCATCTGGATCCCGGGGCCGCCGTAGACCATCACGACGGCCGGGTAGCGCTTGCCCTCCTCCATCCTGCGCGGCTTGAGGAGCGCGCCGCGGAGCTCGACGCCGCGCTCGACCTCGACCGTCACGAGCTCGGGCGCGCGGATGCCGAGCGCGTCGAGATCGGCGTCGACCTTCACGGGGAGGTCTCCGACGACGGCGCCGCGCGCGCTCCGAACGACGGCCTTCGGCGCGCGGTCCGACGCGGAGTGCACGTCGACGAACGCGGTCGCCGCGGCGTTCGACGTCACGAGGTGCACGCCGCGCTCGGTCGTGACGCGCCGGAGCGCGCCGCCGGCGATCGGCACGGCGTAGAGCTGCCGCTCGAGCACGGCGTCCTTGTTCGCCTCGAGGTAGACGTCGCCCTTGTCCTCGTCGATCCCGACGATCGAGCTCACGTCCCACGTGCCGCTCGTGAGGTCCTCGCCCGCGCGCTTGCCGGTCGCGGCGTCGTGCACGGTCAGGTGCTGGTGGCCCGCGCGGTCCTCGATCGCGACGATGCGCGGCGTCTTCTCGAGCACGCGCGCGTCGATGAAGTCGACCCAGGCGGGATCGCTCGCGCTCCAGAGCTCGCTCGACTTGCCGGTCGACGCGTCGGCGCGCATCACGGAGACCTTCTTCTGATCGCGCGTCATGCGCTGGTAGATCACGGCCTTGCCGTCGGGCGTCCACGCGAAGCGCGCGATGTAGCCAGCGCCTACATCGGTGATCCACGACGTCCGCCGCGCCCTCACGTCGAGGATGCCGGCGCGCACGATCGGGTTGACCGCGCCCGCCTCGGGGTAGCGCTGGTCCATCGTGTCGGGCTTGCCGCCGCGGTAGCCGACGACGGGCACCGTGCCGACCTTGCGCTCGTCGACCTCGAGGTACACGAGCTTGTCGCACGTGGGCGACCAGAAGAAGCCGCTCGACTCGTCGAACTCTTCTTGCCCGTTGTAGTCCGACACGCCGTGCGTGAGGCCCTCCTTGCCGCCGGTCGTGAGCTCGGTCTCCTTCTTCGTCGCGATCTCGATCGCGTAGAGCTCGCTGCCGCGCACGAAGGCGAGGCGCTCGCCCGTCGCGCAGAGCTTCGGGTCGAGCTCGGCCTCCTTCGTGTCGGTGAGGCGCGTCACGGCGCCCTTCTCGTCGCGCAGGAAGAGGTCGCCACCGAGCGGGATCACCATGCGGTTCGTCTTCTTCGCCCAGCGGTAGTCGCTGATGCCCTTCGCGCGCTGGCGCTGGCGCTCGCGGCGGAGCTCCTCCTCGCGCGACATGGGCTTGTCTTGCTTCAAGAGGTCGCGCGCGCGCGCGATCACGGAGGTCTTGCTCGTGGCGAGATCGAACGCGAAGAGCGCCATCTCGTCGCCGCCGGTCTCGCTCGCGAGGAACGTGACCACGGCGCCGTCGGGGCTGAACGCCGCCGCGCGCGGCACGTTCCAGCCCGGCTCGGGGAAGCGCGCCATGCGCTCGAACGTGATCGGGCTCGCCTCGGGGCCGAGCACGGTGGCCCTGCCGCCGGGCGGCGCGCTCGGCGCAGGCGGCGTCGGCGCCCTGGGCGGCGGCGCCCCGTTGTCGGCCGGGGCGCACGCGAGCACGGCCACGGCGAGGACGATCGAGACGACGCCGGAGCGGGCGAGCGCGGCCATGCGACCGCATGAAGCCCCGCGGCGCCGCGGCGTCAAACGCGTGGTATTTCGCCCGCGCGATGCCGCCGTCGATCCACCACCTCGCCGTGCTCGTGCAGGACCTCGCCCGCGCGGAGGCGTTTTATGGCGGCGTCCTCGGGCTCCCGGTGAAGGCGCGCCACGCCGACGCGGACGATGCGCCGCGCAGCGTGTGGCTCGAGCTCGGCGGCGGCGCGTTCCTCGCGGTCGAGCTGGCGACGGGCGCGGCGCGAGGAGCCCCGGGCGCGCCGTCGTGGCACTGCGTCGCGCTCGCCATTTCGCCGGCGGAGCGCGAGCCGACGCGCGCGCGCCTCGCGGCGGCCGGCCATCCGGTCGAGCGCGAGACGTCGTTCACGCTCTACGCGCGCGACCCCGACGGGAACCTCGTCGCGTTCAGCCACCACCCGATTTCGGCGTGAGCGCGCGCGCCCTTCGGCGTGTACCATGCGCGTGACCGCGGGCGCCGACGCACACACGCGGCGGCGAACACGAACGGAGACGCGATGAGCCAGGGAAGCTGGGGCGGTGGGGGCGGCGGCGGCGGTGGATGGGGCGGCGGAGCGCCGCCTCCCGGCGGCGGCGGCGGTGGATACGGTCAGCCGCCCGGCGGCGGCGGCTACGGCCCGCCCCCTGGCGGCGGAGGCGGCGGCGGATACGGCCAGCCGCCTGGCCAGCAGCCCGGCTACGGTCAACAGCCCGGCCAGCAGCCCGGCCAACCGCAGGGCGGCTACGGCCAACCGCAGGGCCAGCAGCCCGGATACGGTCAGCAGCCCGGCCAACCCCAGGGTGGCTACGGTCAACCGCCCGCGCAACCGCAGGGCGGCTACGGCCCGCCCCCCGGCGGCTACGGCCAACAGCAGCAGGGCGGCTACGGCCAGCAGCCCCCGCAAGGGTTCGCGCCCACGCCCGCCGGCTACCCGCCCGGCCACAACCCCGGCGCCGCGACCGGCGGCGCGGTCGCGTGGGAGGAGAAGAGCCTCGGCCTCTTCTCGCGCTGGTGGTCCACCGTGCGCGAGGTCTCGTTCAACTCGCGGGGCTTCTTCTCCGCCGCGTCGACGAACGAAGACGCCTGGCCCGCCGTGATGTTCTCCACGACGACCGGCGGCTTCATCGGCGCGGTCATCGGCGCGTTCATGGCCGTCGTCTACCTGGTCTTCGGCGCAGCGATCGCGTCGATGGCGCGCGGCGCCGGCGGTGGCGCAGGAGTCGGCGCGATCATCGCCGGCGTCGGCATCTTCTACGCCATCCTGATGCCCATCATGATGGGCGTCGGCGGCCTCGTGAACCCGTGGATCCGCGGCGGCATCGTGCACTTGATGCTCAGCCTGCTGAAGGGCACGACCAGGCCGTACAGCAGCACCGTGCGCGTCGCCGCCTACTCCGAGGCGGCGCTCGCGTGGATGCTCGTCCCGTTCGTGGGCTTCATCGGCGCGATCATCTTCTCGCTCATCTCGTGGATCACGGGCCTCGACGAGACGCACAAGTGCGGCGCGGGCAAGGCCGCCGCTGCCCTGCTCCTGCCGCCGCTCCTCATCTGCACGT
>DASYCF010001127.1:0-2006 GCA_036500365.1 Byssovorax sp. | reverse complement strand
GAAACGCCTCGTTCTTCCGCCGAGGCGCACGAACCGCAGCTACCCCCGGATGCTCAAGAACGACTACAAGACCTACCCCCGGCGCCCGCGCAGCGAAGACGCTAAGTGACCGGCATTGGAGCCCGAGCCCGCCTTCGCGGCCGCGCTCGACGACGCAGGCGCCGATCCGCTCGTCGCGCCGGCGTGGCAGGCCGCGAGGGAGAGCACGAGCGCGGCCGCGGCGAACGAGCGCGTCATCGCACCGATACGCCCAGCGTCGGCGCTCGATTCCTCGTGAAGCAGCCTTGGCCTCGTCACCGCGCCGGCTTGCGCTTCGCGGCTGGCTTCTTCGCGGGCGCCTTCTTGGCCGTCGGAGCGCCGCTCTTCGCGGCGGCCTTCTTCGCGGCCTTGGGAGCGAGCTTCGACGCGGCGGCGAACGCGCGGCCGATCCACGCCTTGAGCTCGGCGGGCTCGTCCATCATCGCCTCGGGCAGCATCACCTTGCCGCTCATCCTGCGGCCGTCGCCCATCGGGTCGAACGGGCCCGCGCCCTCGAGCGCGAGCGCCTCGGCGTGCTCGGGCTCGTCGAGGTACAGCATCACGCTGCGGCCGAAGAGCCCGGCGAAGATGTGCCCGTTCACCGACGCGGCGACGCCGCCGAACATGAGCCGCGTCTCGACACGCGGGCTGTCGGGGAGGGCGGCGCGGAACAGCGGGTGATGCTCGGCGGGAACCTTGACCCAGGCCATGCGCGCCATCGTACATCAGCGCGAAGCCGAGCCACGTCGCGCGGGCGAGGGCGCCGGTCAGAGCGTCGTCCCGCGCGATGCCTTGTCGACCGCGCGCGCGAGCTCGCTCTCGTTGAAGCCGACGAGCACCTGACCCTCGACGTCGATGACGGGGATGCTGCCGCCGCGGCGGTTCGCGCTCGCGAGCGCCGAGCGCATGTCGGCCTCGGCGCCGGGGTCGGCCTCGATGTCCTTGAGCACGTAGGCGACGCCGTGGCTCTTGAGCCAAGCGGCGGCCTGATGACACGGCTGGCACCACGACGCGCCGTAGATCACCACGTGCACGGCCGCGCTCCCGTGCGGAGGCTTCGCGTCGCCGCTCGACGTCTTCGACGGCTCGCGCTGCGCCTCCGGCGGCGGGACGGTGCCGTCGTCGCCGCGTCGCCGCGCGATCTCGCTCTCCCACGCGCCGCGCGTCATCGTCCGCGCCGGGTAGCCGCCGTCGGCGCGCGGCTTCGTGAGGTCGACCACGTAAAAGCGATCGTGCGTGCCGTCCTCCCGATCGGCGACGACGACGCGCACGAGGCCCCGCCCGGCGGGCGGCACGTCGGCGGGGTGCACCTCCGTGTGGCCGACGCCGCGCGGATCGAGCCACGTGAGGAGCAGGTTCGGCGAGTCGTCGCGGATGACGAGCGCCGGCAGCGGCTCGGCGCTCGCCGGCGCGGTCCCGTCGTCGGGCCGATGCGAGCAGCCGGCGCCCACGAGCGAGAGGGCGACGGCGACGGCGAGCGCGCGCGACACGGATCGGATCACGGCGAGTCTCCCGTCGACGCGCCGGCGGCGCCGAGCTCCTCGGAGAGCTGCATCCACTCGGCGATGGTGGCCTCGAGGCGCTTCGCGAGCGCCTGCTCCTGCTTCGCGAGGTCGGCGAGCTTGGCCCAGTCGCCGCCGGGATCGTCCTTCAGCTGCTCGCGGCGCGCGGCGAGATCGGACTCGCCCTTCGTGATCTCCGCCTCGAGCTCCTTCACGCGGCGGGCCTTGCGCTCGTTCGCGCGCTGCGACGCCTTCTCGGCCTCGAACGCGCGGCGCCGCGCGACGGGATCGAGGCCCGCGGCGGCGGCGTCGCCGCGAGGGTCGACGGCGGGCGGCGGCATCGTCGCGCCGGTGCGCTTGACCTTGCGCTCGGGCGAGGTCGGCTGCGTCTGCATCAGGGGGGGCTTCGGCGCGGGCGGCGGCTTCGACGCGCGCCGCTGGCTCGCGGCCTCGGCGGCCTTCGCCTCGCCTTGCCTGCGCGCGCGC